>JAIXVY010000206.1 GCA_027482505.1 Opitutaceae bacterium
AGGACTCGAGGGCGGTCAGGGGAGGAGCAGCCACTGTCACCGCGAGGGTGCGCGAGGTTTCGCCGAGGGCGTTGGCGGCGGAGAGCCGGAGAACGTAGGCGCCGGCGGCCGAGAAGGTGACGTTGGTGGCGGGAGCGGTGGCGTCGGCGAACACGGCGGCGCCGGGGCCGCTGACGAGCGACCACAGCGAGGAGGTCGCGTTGCTCACGCCGCCCAGCAGCCCGGCGGCTTGGTTGACCGTGGCGGCGGGCGCCGCGCCGGGGTTGGCGGAGGGAACAAAGGGATAGGCGAGCGTGAGCGTGAGCAGCGGGCGGCGCGCCAGGGTGGCGTTGTCGTCGGTGGCGAAGCGGACGAAGTTGTTGTTGGCGCCGGCTTCGGTGAGCGGGGAGACGAGGGCGAGGTGCAGGGGCGTGGAGCCCGAGACCGCGGATTGCACCGCGGAGACGAAGGCGGGGCTGCTCGCGAAGGTCTTCTGCGTCTGCGTTTGCGAGGAGGGGAAGCCGGCTACCGTGGCGAGGACGGTGGACCCGATATCGCCGCCGGCGGCGGTCCAGGAGGTGGCGCCGTCGAAGGTGTTCCAGTCCGCGCCGGTGCCGACGCCGCTGCTCGCGGTGGAGCCGTTGCCCGTGCCTTCCACGAAGGAGCGCAGGAGCGGGCGCAGCTCGATGTCCGAAACGGAGCCCGAGCCGACCGCGTCGGTCCAGACGTCGAGGGTCGCGGAGGAGACGGTCGCGCCGGCGGGCGCGGTGGAGACGTCGAAGCCGATGAGCGCGCGGAAGAGGGCGGAGGTTTTGCCCACGAGCATCTGATCGCGCGCGCCGGAGTTCCACGTGGCGGTATCGGCGCGGATGAACGTCGCGGCATGCGCGTAGCCGTTGAGCCCTTGGCGCAGCGTGATCGAAGTCGGCGGGGCGACGAGGACGGCGAGGTCCAGGGACGCGGAGCCGAGCGCGTTGGACGCGGTCGCGCGCAGCACATAGGCGCCCGCGGCCGAGAAGGCGACCGAGGTGTCGGCGGCGCCGGCGTTGGCGAAAGCGGCGATTCCCGGGCCGGAAACCTGGGTCCAGGCGAGCGTGGTGGTGGAGCCGCCGCCCAAGCTGGCGACGAGACGCAGGGATGAGGCTAGGTCGGCGAGCGCGAGGGGACCCGAGGCGGGGTTGGCTACCGGGCTGGAGAGCGTGACGGACGGCGCGTCCACGACGGGGAAGCCGGACAGGGGAGTCCAAAGCAGGTTCACGCCGGTGCCGGTGTGCTGGAGCGAGAAGGCGCCGTAGGTGGACGCGGCGTTGCCGGCGAAGTCGGCGGACACGGTGCCGAGCGCAAGCGTGCCGGAGCGGCTTATGCAGGTGACAAGAGGGAAGCTGCGCGCGGTTCGCCAGAAGGACTGGATGAAGTTGGCGGTGGAGCCGGCTTGATTGAGGACGACGTCGACGCGGGCGCCCGAGGTGATGCTTAGCGTGGTGGCGGTGACCGAGGGGATGCCGTTGCCGTTGTTGCCGGAGAAGGCGGCGCGCAGCGAGGAGGTGGCGCGGAGCTGAAGCGCGCCGCCGACCCCGATCGTGCCGGGGGCGAACAGCCCGGAGACCGAGAGGCCGCCGCCGATCGAGCCCGAGCCCGCTAGGGTCGTGTTGGCGGAGGTGGTGAAGGTCCCGGCTCCCGAAAGCGAGCCGGCGAGCACGAGCGAACCGGCGTCGAGCGAGGTCGCTCCCGCGTAGGTGTGGTTGCCTGAGAGCGTGAGCGCGCCCGCGCCGCGTTTGCGCAGGCCGCCCGCTCCGGAGATCGTGGAGCCGAAGGAAACGTCGGTGTCCGCGCCGAAGCCGAACTCGGCGCCGCTGCCGACGGAGACGCCCGGGGCGGAGAAGGCGGCCGCCGCGCCCCGGCCCACGATGAGTCGCCCGCCGGAGACGACGATGGCGTCGTTCACGGACACGGGACCGGCTAGCACCCAGGTGGAGGCGCCGGCCTTGATGAGGTCGAAAATCGCGGGGCGGAGTTTCCGCGTGCCGTCGGTGTCGGTGAAGGGGACGACGTAGCCGGCCAGTCCGGCGGCGGTGATCGAGCCGGAGAACACGTTGTCGGCGGCGGAGTAGGCGCCGCCGAGCGTGAGGCGCGCGTCGTTTCTCAGCTCGGTGTTGCCGGTTTGAGACACGGGCACGATGACCACATCGCCGGCCCAGGTGAGCGGGCCGGTGCCGGAAGACTCGAGCATGCCGTCCATGCCCCAGTTGGTCAGGCGAACGGGGCGGGCGGAGGTGGCGGCGGGGCCGGTGTAGGTGAGGCGAGGCCGCCAGCTGTCGGAGTGCTGGTAGCGCGGGCCGAACTCGACGGTGGCGTTGGCGGTGAGGCCCAGCGCGGACATGTTGGAAAACGCGACCGGGCCGCGGGCGATGCGGAGTTCGCCGGTATGCTGGTTGCCCGCGGGCAGGGTGAAGAGGCTGTCTCCGGCGCGGTTTATGTGGCGCAGGCCCGGGCCGAGCGGCTGACCGAGCACGATGGCGCCCATGGCGGAGTTGGTGGCGAGGGAAGAGAGGAAGTCCACGTCGCGCGGCGCGACGCCGTCGCCCGAGATCGGCCCGTTGAGCGCGAGGGTGACGCCGGCGGTGCGGCTCAGATTGGCGAACTGAAGGTTCTGCAGCCCCACGACGGCGGTTTGAAAGGTCTGGTTCGCGGAGACGTTCGTGTTCACGAGGATGCCCCCGTGGGTGACGGAATCGTCGCCGGCCTTGGCCGACCCCAGGAGCAGCCTGCCCGGGCCGGAGAAAACGTGGGCGGGCAGGGAGGCGCCCTCGAGGAAGAGGGTTTGCGGGCTTTGGTCGGCGGGCAGGGAAATGGCGGCGGGCGCGGCGGGCAGATTGAAGACGGCGCTGACGCCGGCGCCGGGCAAACCGTCGGGTCCCCAGTTGGCGGGCTTTGACCAGTCGCCGTCGGCCGCGCCGGTGAAGCCGGGCTTTTGGTAGTGGCGCACGTAGTCCCAGAGCGCCTCGGCGCCATCGAGCTCCACGTTGGGGCGGAGCCAGTCGAGGACCTTGGTGCTCAGGATGATCTGGGCGGGGAGAATCGACTCGATGTCGTTCATGCCCGACGCGGGGACGGTGAAGACTTTTTGACCGTTCAGGTAGACGACCTGGGTGTTGTCGGTGCGCCACTCGAAGCCGACGGTGATGTATTGGGCGAGATCGCCGAAGGTCGCGGCGTTTCTTCTGGTGTAGTCCCAGGTGCGGCCGGGGGTGAGCAGTTTGCCGGTGTCGGGGTTGACGCGCTGGATCGTGGGCAGGAAGTGGTCCCAGTTGCCGAAGCCGAAGTAGTTCTGGGCGCCGCTGGAGTCGCGGTTGAAGAACTCAGG
>JAIXVY010000525.1 GCA_027482505.1 Opitutaceae bacterium
CGGGGCCGCGGGCGGGGGAGGGGCGGGGGAGGCGTCGCCGATTTTGTCCAAACTGGTGCCGTTCGTCATGCTCTCCGCGAGCTGGTTGGCCAGCGACACGTTCGCGGTCTGCGCGGCGACGACATTCTTGGTCTGGTTGAGCATGACCTCCGTTTTCGATTGGGGCCCCGAGCCCGCCTTCACTCGGATGCCCGCCGCCGCGAGTTCCTCTTCGGACATTTTTCCGAACATCGACTTGTAGAAATAGCCCGCTCCGCCGAGCACCAGGAACACAGGCAGCATTTTCACCGTCAGGGTGAACACCTTGATGAACGCGGTCGCGATGGTGGGGCCGCCGGAGCCGGAAAAGGCCGGCGCGGGCGCGCTCGCGGAAGGTGTTTCGCCGAACGGGACATTCGTCCCGGCAGGCGGCGGAGCAGGGGGAGCGACCGGAGCGGGAACGGGCGTGACTCCGGGCGCGGTGATGAAAACCGAAGGCCCCAAAGCCTGACCGTTGCGATAGGGAGCAAGCGTTCCCATGTAGGGAGAAATGCCGGGAGCAGGTGGCGATCCAGGCGGGGGAACTTGCCCCGCCGGTCGCGAAGAGGCGGAGGGGTCGAAGGGAGACGGTGCAGGCGCGGCAGGCACGAGGTGGCTTTTGTAAAACAATTGTTTTACCGGGCCGGGCGAGTTTTTAATGCGTCCTGTCTGCGTTTCTTATGGCTTCGCGCCTGGGATCGGTCTGCGGCGATCGGCTTGGCCAGGAGCGCGAAGCGCGGTGGCTAGCACGGAACCGCTACCCGGCCAAGCGTCCCGGGCTTTGGGTTTGGCGTTCCATTCGAGCGGGATTTGGTTGGCGGCACTATGGCATCCATACCCTCGTCCAAAGGTTTCACGGCGCTGGTCACCGGCGCTTCGCGCGGCATCGGCCGCGGCATCGCGGTCGAGCTCGCCAAGGCGGGCGGTCGCGTGGCGATCAACTACGCCGGCAACGCCGAGGCCGCGGCCTCGGCGTTGCTGTTGGTGAAGGATGCGGGCGGCGACGGTTTCATCGTGCAGGGCGACGTGGCGGTGGCCGCGGATCGCGAGCGCATGGTGGCCGAGACCGTCGCGCGCTTCGGCCGCATCGACCTGCTGGTGAACAACGCCGGCGTTGCGCCCAAGGTGCGCGCCGATCTGCTCGACGCGGGCGAGGAAAGTTTCGACCGCCTCTTCGCGATCAACCTGAAGGGCCCCTTTTTCCTCTCGCAGCTCGTGGCGAAGCAGATGTTGCAACAGGCGCCCGACGCGGAGGGCTTTCGCGGCCGCATCGTTAACATCACCTCGATCTCGGTCTACACCGCGTCGATCAACCGCGGCGACTACTGCATGGTGAAGGCCGGCCTCGCGATGATGACCAAGCTCTTCGCCGACCGCCTCGCCAACGACGGCATCAACGTCTATGAGATCCGCCCCGGCGTGATCGCGACCGACATGACCGGCGGGGTGAAGGAGAAATACGACAAGCTCATCATCCACGACGAGCGCGGCATCACGCCGATTCGCCGCTGGGGCAAGCCGGAGGACATCGGCCGCGCGGTGCGGGCGATCGCCGAGGACCGTTTCCCCTTCTCGACCGGCGCGTGCTTCGACGTGGACGGCGGCTTCCACCTGCAGCGGCTCTGAGCTGATCGAGGCTCGCGCGGTCGGCGCGAGTGCTCTCCTTGCGTGCTCAGTGGTTTTCTTGCGACGGCGGGCCCTCCAATGGCCCGCCGCTTTCGTTTTCTGAATCGCCGAAGAGCCTGGCGCGGTTCGGGTCGCGGCGTGGCCACGGGACGTAGGAGCCGTCGAAGCAGAGGGGCACGATGAGTTCGCGCTCGTGGACGTCTTGATTGGCGTTGGTGAGCTGGAATTTACCCCTGGGCCCGACGGACCAGAGCGCGTGTAGTTCGCGGGAGTATTTGATCGCGCCGCCGTCGAAGTAGTCACGCGGGATGTCGGGCAGATAGGCGGGAACCAATTCCTCGAGCGTGGCGGGTGGACGCCGCCCGTGCTCATCGTGGTAGACGCGGAGGGCTATCAGGGTCTCGGCGAGGGAAACGCGGGTTTGTTGATCGAGGCGCCTTTCGAGGGCGGTTGAGGCCGAAGGAACGCCGCCATCGTGCGCGTGCCGTTTACCCAGGCGATTGATGAGGTCGTCGTATTGATCGCACAGATAGCCGAGTGCGTGAATGTCGCCCGGGAAACTTTTCTCCCTCTCTGCCTTTGACAGGTCCGCCGCCTGGATGGCCGTGGTAAGATAGGGGATGGAGTAGTTGAGCGTCTGCCGAGGTTTGAAGAGAAACGGAAGGCGATAGGCGAGATATCGTCGGTCTTCCGGATGCCAGCTCTCGGGGATCTCCTTACCGTGATGTAGCGCGTAGACGACTAGTTCTTCCTCGCGAAATGCGGCCGCGAGCGTTTGCTGAAAACCTTTATGTCCGGGCCTGAAGCGGGAGATTTCCAGCTGTAGCGTCCGACAGTCTTCGAGGGGCGTGCGCGGGTCCGAACAAAGCACGGCAAGGGCGTCCAAAATCGCTAGATGCATCAGTCGCGCGTAGTGGGCGAAAAGAAGGCCACTGCGTCCGTCGTCCATCAGGCGGGCGGCGTGGAGGCAGTTGCGCATAAGACTCAAGGATCCGGCGAGGTCTCCGTCGCGGTGCAGGCGACGGGCCTCCAATAGGGAGAGCAGAAGTGGCAGGTGTATCCGCGGGTGCAGCAAGTAGGCGGAAGCGGCATCTTTCGGAATTGGACCCTGAGCAAAAGAAAGCGCCCTCAGCTGACGCACTGAGTCCACGGCGTATTCGCGCCCGCGAAGCAATTCTGCTGCTTCGGCATCGTCCCAATCGGCGTTCCGAATCAAAGCGAACCATCGTGAGACTTGGAAGTCATCGATCTTACCAAGACTTTCTGTTGCTTCCTCGAGCACGAGGTAGGCGTTCTCGCCATCAGGGAGCGTGCGCGGCTCGTAGCGGAGGGCGCTGGTGTCGAGGAGCTTGTCGTCAAAAGAGCAGGCTATGAGCGCGAGGAGGGCCGCGGCGAAAAGACCGACACTTGTGCGCCAGGCGAATCGCCAGAGGCGGTTTAGGCGGGATGGGCGGGTCCGGGTTTCGGGCACGTGGCGAAGCTGCCGGTTGGTCGCGCGAAGGGCAAGGCGGTCCCGGGCGGAGTCGGGCCGGCCTCATAGCTCCACGTCGCGGCAGCGGGCTTCGAGCTGGCGGGCGATCAGGTCCATCGTGTCCGCGTCCAGCGCGGCGGGGCGGTCAGCGGCGGGGGCGATGGCGGCGGGGAGTTCCTTGGGGTTGAGGACATTCACCGCGCCGCGGCCTTTGCGGAGGATCATCCAGCCCGGGAAAACGAGCAGCGCCTGCACGGGCACGGCGCGGCCGAGCTGCTGTTGGAGAAAGTTGGCGAGCCACTCGGCCTGGCGGCGGGCCTGTTCGAGGCCGTGCCGATCTTCGCCCCAAGGGTAGGCGAGGGCGCGGCCGTCGTAGATGATTTCGTGGGCCATGAAGCCGACCCGGGCGCGGCCCTTGCGGCGGGTCTTGGTCTCGATGGCGAAGACGCCGGACGGGCCCACGACCACGTGGTCCAGGTTGAAGGGGGCAGACTTCGAGCCGGCCGGCGGGTCGCCGGCGGGCACGTCGTGAAAGACGAAGTGGCCCGCGGCCTTCAGCGGCTCGAGGTGCTCGGCGACGATGCGCTCGCCGAAGGCGCCGAGGACGGTGTTGCGGCGGCGATCCACCACGGCCCCGAAGCGGCGCGCGCAAAAATAGAGCGTGATGACCAGGGCCGCGACGCCGAGGCCGGCGACGGCCAGGCCGGCGGCGCCTCCCAACGCGCCCGCCAAATAGAAAAACACCGCGATCGCCGAGGCCGGCGCCACGCAGGCCACGAGGAACTCGTTGAGCATCGCCTCGTCGAGTTCGGCGACCTTGCGCCGGAGCGATTCGCCCGGACCGCGGAGCAGGCGGGTGTTCTCCGGGAAAGGGGCGCGCTCCTGCCGAGACCGGCGTCGCACATAGACGTGCAGGAAGAGCACGCCGAGGATGAGGGCGACGTAGCCGAGGGCGAAGAGGACCTGACTCATGGGGAAACAGCCAGCACGGGCGGCAGCGGGCAGTCGAGCGCGGCGGCGAAGGCGCGCAGGAGATCGGCCTCGGCGTGGGCGATTTTCCCGTCGGCGGACAGCGCCGTCGCCAGCGCCGACACGACGCGTTTGCGAAAGGGGGCCGGGGTAAGGGCCAGCCGGTCCAGCGCGGCGTCGAGGTGGCCGAGCGTGGCTTGCCTGGCCGGGATATACACCAGCGCCGGGTGCAGGCCGGGGAACAGCGCGACCGTCTGGTCGAAGAGGTCGCGCGCGGTCGCCTCGTCCCGGTCGTCGAGGCGGGCCGCGGCGGAGAGCGCGATGGAAAGGTGGGGCGAGGCTTCGGCGGGGCCCACGGTGTCGAGCGCTTCGCGCGGACGCGCGGCGAGGCGCAGGTCGCGCGCGATGATTTTTTGCAGGGCGAACTCGCGCGTGGAGACGGCGCCGTCGGCGTGGACGATGGCGTTGAGGCCCTCGAGCAGGCGGTCGAGGGAGACTATATCCAGCCTGCGGAGCGCGGGCGCGGCGAGGTGGAGAAGATCGAGATGGCGGGCTGCGGGAACGCCTGCGATGCGAGCTTGGAGGCGTCCGGCTTGATCGGCCAGATCGCGGCCGGCCGCCCCGGCCAAGGCATCGAGCGCACGGTCGCGTGCGGCCAAGGGCAGCCCCGGCCTCAGGCAGAGGGCGCAGGCCAGCGCCGGGGCCAGGGCGATGTCGTGAACGGCGGCTGAGATCTCGGCGGGCAGGCCTGCGATTATGGTTTCGGCGGCGGAGAGCGCGGGCGCGGTGCGTAGGCCCATCGACGACAAGGGCGCGGACAAACGGCCCGCGTGCGCCGGCGAGAGTCCGCCTCGCGTTGCTGCTTTGCGAACAGGCGGCGCGCCCGGCCCGGCGGCCTTGGCCGGATCGGGGACGGCGGGGTAGTTGCCGTCGAAAGCGGGGTCCAGGGCGCGGATGCGCGCTTCCAGCGGCGGGTGGGTGTCGAGGAGGGCGCCGAGGGCGAACGAGCGGAAATTTTGCGCGAAGCAGAAGTGGCCGATCTCGCCGGATGCGGGGTGGACGAGGCGGCCGCCCGACGCGAGCGCGCCGAGTTTTTTTAGGGCGCCTGCCAGCCCGCCCGGGTTGCGGGTGAACTGCACGGCGGCGGCGTCCGCGAGGTGTTCTCGCTGCCGGCTGACCGCGGCCTGGAACAGGCGTCCGCAAAGATGGCCTATGCCGCCGATGACGAGCAACGCGACGCCGGCGAGGGCGAAGGGGATGGCGATGCCGACGCCGCTTTTGCGTGAACTCCCCGAGGAGCGAGCAAACTCGGCGGCCGTCCTCAACAGCGTGCGGCCGATGATGACGATGGCGAAGATGCCGTGCAGCAGAGAGACAAGGCGCGTATTCAGCCGCATGTCCCCGTTGAGGATGTGGCTGAACTCGTGCGCGATCACGCCCTGCAGTTCGTCGCGGTCCAGGCGTTCGAGGGCGCCTCGGGTCACGGCCACGGCGGCGTCCGCCTGGGAGTAGCCGGCGGCGAAGGCGTTGATCGAGCCTTCGCCCGGCAGCACGAAGAGGGCGGGCACCGGCAGGCCAGAGGCGATGGCCATTTCCTCGACGATATTAGCCAACTGGCGTTCGCGAGGTTCTGTTGTGTTGGGCTCAACCCTGCGACCGCCCAGCGCGGCGGCCACCGCGGTGCCGCCCTCGCGCAGCTGGAGCCATTTGAACAACGCGCCAAGGCCGATGGTGGGAAAGACGAGCCAGGCCACCGTGTAGAGCGCGCCGGGCTGCCACCAATCGACAGTCGAGAGTCCGCCGCCGGAGTAGTCGGGCACGCGCTCCAGGCCGCCTCCGTGCGCATTGGCCCGCAGACCATAGACGCCCGTGGCGGCCACGAACGCGAAGTAGAGCGCGACGATGGTGCCGAGCACCGCCACGCCGAACAAGAGGACGAGAGGGATGGTGCGGCGTCTGGCTCGGTCCTGGGCCTCGAAGAAATCCATCGTTTGCGGTGCGGGAGCGCGGGGCGCCGGCCGAGGCGGGTCCGTTCAGCCGAACGCGCGCGGCGGGGCTGGCGGCGGAATCGTCGAACGGGGGAGGTGGTTTGAGTATCGCCTCGCGGCCCGCAGGCGGGGACGGCGGGCCGCGAAATAGTAGATGAGCGCGCCAAGCCAGCCGGTGAAAACAAGCACGAGGATCCACACCACGCGCTCGTTCGACCCGGGAGTTTCAGGAGCTTGGGCGCAGTCCACGATCATCCAAATCCAGAAGGCGGTGGTGCCGAGGACCAGGAGCGCGATAAAGGCGAAAAAGGCCAGCAGGGCCAAACCTGCGCCGAGTCCGGCTGCTTCGAAGGACATGATAAAAGAGAGGGTGCGGTCGTGCGGGCGGACCGGCGCGGCTAGAACGCCACCTTGGGCGCGGCGCGTTCGGAGGGATCGTCGACGGCATAGAGTTCGGCGGGTTGGAAACCGAGGGCGCCGGCGAAGAGCACGGTGGGGAAGGTCTCGCGCCGGGTGTTGTAGGTCATGACGGCGTCGTTGAAGGCCTGGCGGGCGAAGGCGATTTTGTTCTCCGTGCTCGTGAGCTCCTCGGTGAGGCGAAGCATGTTCTGGTCGCCCTTCAGGTCGGGGTAGGCCTCGGAGACGACCATTAGGCGCGAGAGCGCGCCGGCGAGGCCGGCCTCGGCGCCCGCGAGCTGCTGCAGTGCGGGCGCGCTGGCGGGATTGGCGGCGGCGGCGGTGGCGGCGGAGGCGGCGATGTTGCGGGCCTTGATCACGGCCTCGAGCGTCTCGCGCTCGTGTTTGAGGTAGCCCTTGGCGGTCTCGACGAGGTTGGGGACGAGATCGTAGCGGCGCTTCAGTTGGACGTCGATCTGGGCGAAGGCGTTTTTGAAGCGGTTGCGCAGCGCGACCAGGCCGTTGTAGAGGCCGGCGAGCCAGAGTCCGAACACGATGGCCAAAGCGGCGAGGACGAGGAGCGGGATCATGACGGGGATACGTGGGGTTGAGACGGAACGTGATCGGTCGCCAATACGGCGCGACGCTAAAGGTTTGCGCGGCCGGGGTATGCAGGCGAGTCCGAATCTCGGTTGCCATGCGGGCGGAGGGCGCGCCACCGTGGAACATTCCTTTCGTGCAACGTTCCGTGCCTTCCACGCACCCCAAGTCTTTTTTCGTTCCGTGACGGCGCGCCGCCTTTGGTTCCTTTTCTGCCTGCTCACGCTGGCCGCCGGGGCGCGCGCCCAGCCGAGTCCGCCCTTGTTTGCGCCCGTGCCGCTCGCGCCCACGCCGGCCTCGGCGGGCGGCTTGATCGTGAGCGAGGAGGGGGCCCGCCGCGCGCTCGCGCTGGGCTTCGCCGCCACCGCGGCGGCCCAGGCGGAGGCCTTGGTCGCGCGAGGGGAGGGCGGTCCAGGCCGCGACGCCGCCGCGCTGATCCTCGCCGCGGCGCGGATGGAGTTGGGCGATCTGCCCGGGGCGGAGCGCGCGCTGGCCGCGCATAGCGACACCCGTCCGCCCGCCTACCGGCTTCGCGCCGGCTTGCTCGCGGCCCGGCAGGGTCGAGTGCCCGCGGCGCAGGCGGAGGCGGCGGCGCTTCGCCCCGAGTCGCTGCCGCCCGAGGAGCGCTGCTGGCTGTATTTCCTCCAGGGGTTGGTGGCCGAGGCGGAGCGCGACGCCGGCCGGGCCGGCGCGGCCTACGAGCAGGCGTTCAACGCGGCGTCCTCGGACTGGCAGCGCGCGAGGCTCCGGCTCACCCGCGAGCGGTTTCGACTCGCCCAGGGCGAGGTCACCGAGACGCAGGCGAACGCCCTGCGGGATCAGGCGGAGCGCTACGCGGGCCGCGGCGTCGGCGCGGATTTCGCCGCGCAGCACGCGGTCGCGCTGAATCTTTTGGGCCGCCGCGAGGCGGCGACTGCCTACCTGCAGGCGCAGATCGCGGCCATGCCGGACGGGCTCTCGATTGCCCGCGACGACCTGCGGCTCGTGCTGGGCTTGATCGCGGGCCCCGCCAGCCCCGCTGGCCGGGCGGCGCTGGAGCAGTTGCTGGCCGCGGGCGCGGATCTCGGCGAACAACGGGTCGCCCTGCAACTGCTGGCCGAGGCCGCCGGCTCGGCCGAGTCTCGCGAGCGTCTGCGCCGCACCTTGGATGATCTGCTGATGCGCGCGCCGGCCCATCCGCTCACCGAGGATCTTCTGGTGGCGCGCGCCGAACTGGCGCTCGCCACCCAGGACCATGCGCGCGCCGAGGCCGACGCGCGCGATCTGCTGGCGCGATTCCCGTCCTCGCCGCAGCGCGCCCGCGCGCTTGCGCAGCTGGCCTCCGCGGCCTGGGACCGCGAACGCTACCGCACCGCGGCGGATTACGCCGCGCAGGCCGCCGCGGCCGCGACCGATCGCGACGCGGCGGCGTCCTTGCGCCTGCTTTCCGCCGAGGCTTCGTATCGGGCCCAGGACTACGCGGCCGCGGCGGAGGCCTACGCCGTCGCCGCCGATTCCCCGCCGCCGGGGGTCGCGGCCGGCTCCGCGATGTTTCAGGAAATCATGTCCCGCGTGGAGGCCGGCCGCCTGGGCGAGGCCGGCGCCGTCATCGACCGCCGGGCCGACGATCCCCGCTTCGACGCGGTCACGCGCTGGCAGGCGGAATGGAATCTGGCCCGCGCCCTGCAGGCCGCCGGCCAGCGCGAGGTCGCGCTGGCGCGGGTGGCGCGGCTGCGTGAAGAGCCCGGCGCTGCCGGCCGGCCTCCCGAGCTCCGCGCCCGGCTGGCGTGGTTGGAGGCGCGGCTGGCGCAGGACACCGGACAGTCCGAGGCCGCCTTGCGGGCGGCGCGGGCGGTGCCTGATCGCCTGGCGGGCGTGGAGCCCGCCTTGGCCGCGGAAATAGCCGGGCTGGCCCGGCTCGTGGAGGCGGAGGCGCTCTTCGATCTGGGCCGCGGCGAGGAGGCGGCCGCCGTGCTGCGTTCTCTCCGCGAAGGCGGCGCGCGCACCGAGGCCGCCCTGCAATCCTATCTCGTGGAGGCCGACTACCTCGCCGACGTCGGGCGCCTGGTCGACGCGCAGGGGCTGCTCATCCGCTTCGCCGACGAGCACCGCGACCACGAATACGCTCCCGACGCGATTTTCCAGGCGGCGCTTAACGCGGAACGCCGAGGCGAGGACGCCTACTTTCGCGAGGCCTATCTGCTGCTCGAGGAACAGTTGGTGAAACGTTATCCGCGCAGCCGCCTGGTATTCGCCGCCCGCTTGAAGCAGGGAGACCTTTTGCGGCGTCTGGGCGATTTCGCCGCGGCGCAGCGCATCTACGAGGATCTGGCGAACAACAACGCCCAGCACCCCGACATCCTGCAGGCGCAGATCGCGCTGGCGGATTGCCATCGGGCGCAGGCCGAGGGCGACTCTTCCCATTTCGAAAGCGCCATCACCATTTTGGAACGTCTCCGCGACCTGGCCAGCGCCTCGCCGGACCTGCGCGCCGAGGCAGGCTTCAAGCTCGGCGACATGCTCGCGCAGCGCGACGCGCAGTCCGCGCTGGCTTCGTGGTGGCCCGTGGTCGACACGTTGTTGCTGGACCTCGATCGCGCCGCGGGTCTGGGCGTGGAGGGGCGATACTGGATGGGGCGTCTGCTCGTGCGCATGGCGGGCGTGCTGGAGCAGTCGGGCAAGGGCGAGGAGGCCAGGGAGGCGTGGCGTCTGTTGGCCGCCCGCGGTCTGCCCGGCGCCGCCCTCGCCCGAGCCCGCCTCGACTCGGTGCCGGCGGAGCCGGCTCCGCCGGCCGCCCCCTCGTCCTGAGCGCTCCGCGCGCGAGCCGACTTTCAACGTCTTTTTTCCGATCAAATTCATGGACACCTCCAATCTCAGTCTGCTCGCCAGCGGGGGCCCGATCATGTGGGTGCTGCTGGCCTTGGGCGCGCTGGCGCTGGCGCTTTTCGTCGAGCGCATGCTTTATCTGCATCGCGGCCAGATTCGTTCCACGGAGTTCGTGGACGGCATAAAAAACATCCTCGCCCAGCGACGCATGGCCGAGGCCGTGACGGTTTGCGAAGAGGCTCCGGGCCCGGTGGCGGCGGTCGTCAAGGCGGCCCTGCTGCACGCGGACGACGACGAGGTGCGCATGCGCTACGCCGTCCAGGACGCGGCCGTGACGGAACTGCCCGCGTTGGAACGGCGCCTCGGCGCGCTGGCGGCGATCGCGCACGTGGCGCCGCTGGTGGGCTTGCTCGGGACGGTGCTCGGCATGGCGACCACGTTCCGCGCGTTCATGGCCGGCGGCCAGTATGCGACGGCGCAGGCGCTGGCGGGCGGAATGTGGCAGGCGTTGATCACCGCGGGCGCGGCGCTGGCCCTCGCCATTCCGGCGCATCTGGCGCATCACCTCCTGCATGGCCGCGTGCGCGCGATCGTGCGCGACGTGGAATGGGCGGGCAACGAGATCATGCGCTATCTGCTCGTCGATTATCGGGAGCGCGGGGAGGCGTCGCGGCGATGATCACCCGGCCGCTGGATCTTGCCGCCCGGCTGCGGCCCGCTCCGCGCGGGCTTGACGCCTTGTTTTATGTGAACGTCGGGGCGCTCGCGGTTTTTTTCTTCGTTTTCGGCTCCCGCTTCGTGCTTGCGCCGGGACTGGCGGTGGACTTCGCGCTGCCTCGCGCGGAGCGGACGGCCACGTCTTCGCTCACCACCGACGTGGTCATCGCGGTTCCCGCCTCCGACATGGCGGTGGTGGACGGCGCCGTGCTGGATTTCAAGGGCTTGGGCGAGTGGTTGCGCGTCCGCGCTGGCGCGGGCGGTGCGGAGGCCCCGCGCAAGCGTCTCCTGGTCCAGGCCTCGGGCGCGCTGCCGGCCCGTGATCTGGCGCGACTCTACACGCTCGCCGCCGACGCGGGATTTGCCGGGGTGTTGATCGCGACCGACGGGGGCGCGTCCGCCGGCGGTCGATGAGAATCCCGATGCGCGCCACGAGTGATTCCGTCGAAGACGCGCGCGGCGCGGGGCCGGACTTTGCGCGCGGGCGCTGGTTTTGGCCGGCGTTTCTAGCTCTTGTGGTGGGCGGGGGCATGGCGCTGGCGGCGGCATGGGTGAAATTGCCCGAACCGCCCGAGTCTGCCGTCGACGCGACCCCGGCCGCGCCGGATCTCGTCGTGACGCGCCTTCGCTCGCTGCCTGTGGGCGGAGAAATCAGGGAGCGGCTGCGACTGCTTGATCCTTCGCCCTTGTTTTTGCCCGGCGGGGTGGGGGCCGAGGCGGCGGGGACGGCCGCGCGCATCGAGCAGCGGCAGGGCGGAGCGGTGGGTGCCGGCATTCCCCCGGCCCTTGCTTTCCCGGACCAATCTCCGGCGCGGGAAATTTTGCGCCCCGCGTTGCCGCGTTCCGGCTTGGAGGCGGAAAAATGGGGCGCCGCCGACCGCTGGTTCGAGGGCATGGCGCGCCAGGGCGAAGTCGCGGACCTTCCCGCTCCCGCGGGCGGAGCCAGGCCAAGTCTTGAGGTGTTCGCCGCCGGACGGGGCGAGCGAGTGGCCAAGGTCGAGCTGCCGGATAGCCCGACCTTGTCCGCCTCGGGGTGGCGGCCGCTGGAGCTGCGTGTTTTGGTGGATGCCGCGGGGCCGGTCGCCTCTCCCGTGATCATTCGCGGATCAGGCGTGGACGAAGTGGACGAATACCTGCGCGAGGCCATCGCAAAGGACGTGTTGCCGAGATTGCGTTTGCGTCCCGGAGCCTACCGCCTGATGGCTGGTCCCTGAAAAGCGTCCCGAAGTTTTTTTCCTTGAACGGACAAAATTGCAGTTGACGGACCCTCGCGCGGATTAGACGTTCAACGCCCTTTTCGTTTTTTGACCCTTTCCGGTTTGCCCAGATAGCTCAGTTGGTAGAGCACGCCCTTGGTAAGGGCGAGGTCGACAGTTCGAATCTGTTTCTGGGCTCCAGGTCAAAAATCGGATTTTCCTAATCCACAAAACTACAACGTCTCCTAACTCCCATGGCCAAAGGCACATTCGAGCGCAAGAAACCCCACGTCAACGTTGGCACCATCGGCCACGTCGACCACGGTAAGACCACCACCACCACCGCCATCCTTGCCGTTCAGGCGCGTAAGGGCCTGGCCGAGGTTAAGACCTACGCGGACATCGCGAAGGGCGGCACCGTGCGTGACGCTTCGAAGATCGTGACCATCTCCGTCGCCCACGTGGAGTATGAGTCTGACAAGCGCCACTACGCGCACGTCGACTGCCCCGGACACGCCGACTTCGTGAAGAACATGATCACAGGCGCCGCCCAAATGGACGGCGCGATCCTCGTGGTCTCCGCCGCCGACGGCCCGATGCCCCAGACCCGCGAGCACATCCTTCTCGCCCGCCAGGTTGGCGTGCCGAAGATCGTTGTCTGGCTCAACAAGGTTGACCTCATCGACGACAAGGAGCTCCTCGATCTCGTCGAGATGGAGATCCGCGAGCTGCTCTCGAAGTATCAGTTCGATGGCGACAACGCCACCATCGTCCGTGGTTCCGCCACCGCCGCCCTTGAGGGCAAGCCCGAGGGCGAGGCCGCCATCAGCGCGCTGATGAACGCCATCGACGCCGACATCCCCGAGCCCGCTCGCGAGATGGACAAGCCCTTCCTGATGTCTGTCGAAGACGTCTTCTCGATCACTGGCCGCGGCACTGTCGCCACCGGTCGTATCGAGCGTGGCGTGGTCAAGGTCAACGACACCGTCGAGATCGTCGGTCTCAAGGA
>JAIXVY010000484.1 GCA_027482505.1 Opitutaceae bacterium
ACCGGTCAGGAAGCCGGGCGCCGGAGCGAGGCGCAGCTCCGCGCCATCGGCGCGGGCGATGGACAGCCCTCCATCCGCGATCTTGAGGCCGCGCGCCGCATCCCAGTCCAGGCGCACCCGGCCTCGCAGGCGACCCTCCGCCGCGGACACCGCCCAAGGCAGGAGCTTCGCCACCTCGGCCAGCGACACGCCCGCCACCTCGGCCGCCGCCGAAACCGCCGGTTCGGCGGCGGAAAAAGCAAAGGGGCGCAACCGCACCAGACCGCCCAAAACCTCCGCATCGGCGACGGTCACATCGACGCGGCGCCCTTGGTTCACGCCGAAAACGACGCGCACGTTCTTCGTTTCCACGCCGCCCGCGGACACTCGCGCCACTCGCAAGGCCTGCCCCTGGGGCAACGCGAACACGCCCGGCTCGTTCGTGCGCAGGTCGAGCTCCACGCCGCTCGCCTCCACTTGGAGCGCGTCCGACCGGGCCCAGCCGTCACGCAAGGCCGCCCTGAGTTCGCCCGTCGTTCCTTCCGCCGACCAAACGCCCTCGCCCGCCAGTTCCACGCGACCGCTGGCGGACCATCCCGCCGCCGCTTCGCCCAGACGCTCGCGCGCGGCGGGCCAGAGTTCAGCCACGTCGAGCGCGCCGCGCGTGATTTTCCAGCGCCATCCGCCCGTCCCGTCCGGCCGCAACGCCACCTCGATTTCCACGCCCGGCCGGAGCGCGCGCAGGCTCCAGCCGCCGCCAGTCGTCGCGATTCTCCACTCCAAGCCCAGGTCGGGCAGCGCGTCGATTTGCAGGCGTCCGGCCGCCTCGCCGTTGAGCGTCGGCTCGCCGACGTCCGCGCGCGCGTGCGTGCCGGCGACGAAAAGCGCCGCCGCCAGGCAAAGGGTCTTTAGCCGCCGCGCCGGTCTGGCCATGCCTCCATGCATCGCGCGGCCTTGCCTCCGCGGCGAGCGTGGAAAACACTCCCGCCCTCGCGCCCATGGAAAGCTGCTGCTCCCCCACCCGGCAACCCGACGTCGCCTCGCCCTGCCCCCAACCCTCGGACCTCGTCGCGGCGCCGGCCTTTGCCCGCGCGCGCACCGGCGACACCAGCGGCATGGTGCGCCTCGAAGGCGGAGAATTCCTCATGGGCACGGATGGCGATTACGGCTTTCGCGACGACGGCGAAGGCCCCGCGCACCCGGTGCGCATAAGCCCGTTCTGGATGGATGCGACCACCGTGACCAACGAGGCCTTCAACGCTTTCGTGAACGCCACCGGCTATCGCACCGAGAGCGAGCGCTTCGGCTGGTCCTTCGTTTTTTTCGGACACCTGACGCCCGCCGAGCAGGCGCGCACGGAGCGAGTCCGCGTGCTGGGCAGCGAATGGTGGTCGCGCGTCGACGGCGCGTCCTGGCGCAAGCCCGAGGGGCCGGGATCGAACATCAAAAACCGCTGGGCGCATCCCGTCGTCCATGTCTCGTGGAACGACGCCCTCGCCTACTGCGCCTGGGCTGGAAAACGACTGCCCACCGAGGCCGAGTGGGAATACGCCGCCCGCGGCGGCCTGGTGCAGAAACGCTACCCCTGGGGCGACGAACTCGAGCCCGAGGGCAAGCATCGCATGAACGTATGGCAGGGCGTCTTCCCGGCCAAAAACACCTGCGCCGACGGCCACTTCGGCCCCGCCCCGGCCAAGAGCTATCGCGCCAACGCGCACGGGCTCTACCAGATGACGGGCAACGTCTGGGAATGGTGCTGGGACGTCTTTTCGCCCGACGCCTACCCTCGCCCGCCCGTCCTGCGCATCGATCCCGCCGGCCCCGCGGCGCCGACCGATTCCGCCGGGCTCGCCGCCCTTCGCCGTTCGATGCGCGGAGGCAGCTACCTTTGCCACGCCAGCTACTGCAATCGCTACCGCGTCGACGCCCGGTCCTCCAACACGCCGGACAGCGCCACGACCAATCTTGGGTTTCGCTGCGTGCGCGACGTGTGAGCGGCCGGCCGGCGCAACGGCCGCGGCGCGCGGGCCTCACTCCACGTTGGCGATCTGCTCCTTGATGCGTTCGAGCTCGTTCTTCAGCTCGATGACGCGGCGCGCGATCTCGTAATCGTTCGCCTTTGCGCCGGTGGTGTTCACCTCGCGACCCATTTCCTGGAGGATGAACTCGGCCTTGCGCCCGATCTCGCCGCCGCCGGCGAAGAGCTTTTTCAGCTGGGCGTGGTGGCTGCGGAAGCGGGTGAGCTCCTCCGCGATGTCGCAGCGGTCGGCGAAGAGAGCGACCTCCTTTAGCACGCGCTCGTCGTCCACGCGCAATTCCAGCCCGGCCTCGCGCAGGCGGCGCAGCAGCGCCTCGCGCGCCGAGACCACGACCTGCGGTGAGCGCGCCGCGATGGCGTCGATATGCTCGAGCAAAAGGGCCAGCCGGGCCTCGAGGTCCCGGCGCAGCGCCTCACCCTCGGCGGCGCGCATCGCGGCGAAGCCTTTCAGCGCCTGCTCCAGCGCGGCGAGGACGGCGGGACGGGCCGTCTCGAGCGCGGGCGGCTCGGACTTGCGGCGAAACTGCATGGCCGATTGCACGAGCGCGTCGGTCGTGGGGCTGAAAATCACGTCGCGCTTCGCCGCGAACGCCGCGAGCCGGTCAAGCCACACGCCCGCCGCCACCTCGTCGAAATCCGCCGCCGCGCCGCCGGACGCGCCCGCGTCGAGCTCGACTCGGACCTGCACGGTGCCGCGCAGGGCGACTTTTTTGACCGCCTCGACCATGATCGGCTCCAGCTCGTCCCAGGCGGGCGGCTGGGCGATCTTCACTTCGAGCGCCTTGCGGTTCACGGAGCTCACCTGCACCGAAAATGTCTGCGCGCCCGCGGAGCCGGAGGCGCGGCCGTAGCCAGTCATGCTGTTCATGCGGGCAAGCACAGAGGCGAGCCCGCGGCGCGACAAATCCCAAATGCCCGGCACGAAAGCCCGGGGAGACGCCCGGTCAGAGCGAACGCAGATAGGCGATAATGCTCGGGATGGCCTCCACGAGTTCGTCGCGGCAGGCTACGTATTCCGCCAGGGGGCCGCCGAAGGGATCGCCGATCTCGCGACTGGAACCCTTGGGCATGAACTCGCGCCAGAGGTAGATGTTTTTCGGCACGGGATCGAGCGAGAGGCCGATGACGGCGCGGTGGCTCTCCGTCATGCAAAGGATGAGGTCGGCCTTGGCCGCGAGCTGGGGCGTGAGCGGCTGGCTGCGATGATCGGAGATGCGCAGGCCGACCTTGGCGAGCGCGTCGACCGAATTGGGCGACACCTTCTCGCCGCCGCGCGCGGCCACGCCGGCCGACACGACCTTGCAGGACCGCAGCGGCTCGGGCTCGGCCGCGAGCGCATGGCGCAAGAGCGCCTCGGCCATCGGGCTGCGGCAGATGTTGGCGGTGCAGACGGTGACGATGAGCTTGGGCGCGGGCATCGGCGGTGCGATGGGCAGACGGTCGCGGCGCTTTGGGCCGAGGTCAAACGCCGAGACGAGCGATCTCGTCGAGGGCGGCTCGGCGGGCGGTCTCGGGCACGTCGGCCACCCGCCAGCCGTTGGCCGCCACGCGGGCGAGCTCGGCGCGGCTGAAGCCAGCCTCGTCGGCGAGGGCGCGATACTCGCCGCACAGGCTGTTGCCGAAGACGAGCGGGTCGTCGGTGCTGACCGTGCAGTTTACGCCGGCGGCGATCAGGGCGCGGAGCGGGTGTTCGGCCAACGAGGGGAAGACGCCGAGGCGAATGTTGCTGATCGGGCAGACGTCGAAGGTTACCCCGCGCTCGGCCGCGAGGGCGACCACGGCGGCATCCTCGATCGCGCGCACGCCGTGCTGCACGCGGGTGACGCCTAGCTCGACGATGGCCTCGCGCACGCGGGCAGAGCCGTGAAACTCGCCCGCGTGGCACTTGGTGACCTTGCCGGCGGCGCGGAGGCGCGCCCAGCGCGGGGCGGTCCAGGGCAGCGTTGGCATGACCTCGTGGCCGTGCAGGTCCACGCCGGCGAGTTCGTCCCAGTTTTCGAGGTCGTCGATCACCACGGCGAGCGGGCCCTCGTAGTCGGAGCGGAGCATGCCGGCGAAGACGCGGACTTCGAGCCCGGCGGGCGCGGCGGAGCGGATGGCGGCGATGATCTCGCGTCCGGGCGTGCCGGTGAACTGGGTGACGGCGAGGTGGAAGGAGGTCTCGACGTAGCGGACGTTTTGCGCGACGTGCCTGGCGAAGACGGCGCGCGCCGCCTCATGATAACGCTCGGCGGAGGTGAACCACGGCAGCGCGTGGCCGAGCAGGATCTCGTCGAATTTCTGGAAGCCCGGGAAACGATGGTCCGGCGCGTGCGTGTAGAGCTTTTCCGGATACACTTCCGGTCTCCACGCGTGGAGCAGCTCGTATGGCAGCGCTCCCTCGATGTGGAGGTGCGTCTCGGTCTTCGGCAGGGCCTGGATGAAGCGGTCGAGGGTCATGCCCACGGAACACACGCAAGACAGGGGAAAGGGAAGGCCTTCCTTCGGTGTTTTCCGTGCATTCCTTGGGCAAAAATCATTTTGTCCCGAGCAAATAGTCGGGGTTGAGCTTGTGCAGCGATTTCGGGACGAAGAGACCGTCCTTGCGGACGAGCTTGCCGTCGAACCACACCTCGCCGCCGCCGTATTCGGGGCGCTGGATGTTCACCATGTCCCAGTGGACCTGGCTCTTGTTGCCATTGCCCACGCCCTCGTAGGCCTGGCCCGGGGTGAAGTGGAAGGAGCCGGCGATCTTCTCGTCGAAGAGAATGTCGCGCATCGGCTCGCGGATGTGGGGATTGAAGCCGAGGGCGAACTCGCCGACGTAGCGCGCGCCGGGATCGCTATCGAGAATCTCGTTGAGACGTTTGGTGTTGTTGGCGGTGGCCTCGACGATGCGGCCCTTCTTGAAGACAAGGCGGATGTTGTCGAAAGAAGTGCCGAGATAGACGGAGGGTGTGTTGTATTGGATGACGCCCTCGACCGAATCCTTCACCGGGCATGAGAACACCTCGCCGTCGGGGATGTTGCG
>JAIXVY010000128.1 GCA_027482505.1 Opitutaceae bacterium
CGAGTGGAGCGACGTCGCCCTCTTCCGCCCGTAGGGCCGGCGCTCGCCGGCGGCCGCGCGGTCCTTCGCACGCCGCCGGCTCACAAGGTCCGCTCAAACCACGCGACCGTCACCGCGATGGCCTGCGCCGCCTGCGGCGCGCCCGGTTCGAAGACGTTGAAAACGTGGTCGCCGCCCGCGATCATGACTGCCTCCGCCGGCCGGCCTTTCACCGTCGCGAGCCACTTGGCCTCCGCCGCCGGCAAATAGTCCGCGGCGCCGCGCACACCCAGCAGCGGGCCCGGATATTTGAGCAGCTCCCGGTCGAAATCCACGCCGCCGAAGCTCTCGAAAAACTCGCGCCGCAGGGTCACCGTTTTCCAACCCGCGATTTCGATCGAGCCCACGCCCTCGCGCTCGGCCTGCGCCAGAACCTTCGACCAGGCCCCGTTCACCCACTGCGGACGGAGATCGCCCGAAACGCTCGACCAAAGCGCCACCGAGCGAAACCACTCCGGATGCCTCCCCGCCGTCACGATCGCCGTGCCGCCGCCGAGGCTGAAACCCAGCACGCCCACACGCCGCTCGGCGACGCCCGGACGGGACGCCACCCAGGCGCGGGCCGCCTCCGTGTCTGCCACCCGGCTGCCGAGCGTGGACAAAATCTCCGTCCGCGCGGAGTCGCCCTCGCCGCGAAAATTCACCCGCAAAGACGCCACCCCGCGCGCCGCCAGCGCCTCCGCCAGCTTCCGCTGCAAATCCGCCGGCCCCTCGCTGTCGCTCGCGAAGCCGTGCAAGATCAGCACCGCGCGCCCGTCCCAGCCCGCGTCCGGCGTCAGCCAGCGCCCGTTCAGCTCGCCGCCCAGCTCCATGCGCTCCTCCGCCGCGCCCGCCGCGATGGTCGCGACCAAGGTCAGCCACATCGCCCGCCATGCTTTGCTCATTTTCATAAAGTTGTTCCCCGCTCCGGCAGGTAGTGCGACGGGTTGAAGGCCGGAGCCAGCACCGCGAGAAATTCCAGCGGCCCCGCCGCGTCAGCCCTCAGCTCGTGCGGATCGCCGCGCGCGATCACCACCACCGAGCCCGGCCGCACCGGCATCGTCATGTAGTTGAGCGTCGCCACGCCCGTCCCCGACAGCACCACGAAAAATTCGTCGCAGCCGAAGTAGCGGCTCGAGCCCGACGAGACGCCCGCCTCCAACCGGAAACGCGCCACGCTCACCGCCTCCGTGCGTGCCGCGCCCGTCCGCCCCAGCAACTCGCGCAGGCTCACGCCCGGCGCCGGCTCGATCTCCGTCGCCGCCTCCGGGCCAAACACACGGCTGACCAGCGTGGGGGCCGCCGCCGGCGCGGCCTTTTCCTCCGCCGGTCGGTTAAGCGAATCCTCGCGCGTGAGCGCCGCGATGCGCTCCGCCTCCGCCGGCCAGCTTTTTTGCAACTCGTCCCGATAACCCGGCTCGTAGTCCGTGTAGTCGAAGCCCGGCGCCAGGGTGCAGCCGAAAAACGAATGCGCCTCCGCGTGGTCGCGCGCCGGCCGCGCCCCCATCCACACGCCCGCCGGCACCGTCACCTGCGGCTGCTCGCCGGCGAACACGTCGCCGCCGAAGCGAACCGTTTCCGCGCGCCCGTCCGGATGCAGCAGCAGCAACTCGGCCGCGTCGCCACCGTAGAAATGCCACGTCTCGTCCGTGCGCAGGCGGTGCATCGCGGAAAAATCCCGCCGCGTCACCAGCCCCAAGATAGCGTTGCCCGCCGCCCGCGCCGCGCCGCCATAGCGCACCGGCAGGGCCCCGCCCGGGATCTGCGCCGCCGCCACCCAGCGCAGCGCGAACCACGCCCCCTCGTGCGGGATGAGCCGCATGTCGAAATGCTCGATCAGACGCCGCGCCTGCGCGGAGGAAGGAGGAGAGTGGGGTGCGGGGGGCATGGGAACGGAAAGATTCTGGTCGTCCGCGTAGCACGCCGCGCACCAGCCGCGTCAGGCGGCGCCGGCCGGGGGCCGGGGCGGCAACGCGTCCAAATTCGGCCGCTTGCGCGCGAACTCCGCGATCAAATCCGGGAACGCCTCCCTCGCGGGCGACTCGGCGAGGTAATCCTCCGCCTCCAGCTTGCGCCCGCGCGAGCAGAGCCCGGCGTAGACGTGCAGCTCGAACTGGAGCCGCAGCCGCCGCGCCGCGTCCGCCTCGCCGCGCGCCTCGAGCAGGAACAGCAGCGCCTCGAAGGTGGAAAAACGCCCGTCGCCATTCTGCGCCCGCAGCGCGTAGCGGCTCCTGCCCGCCATCGGCAGACGCACCCGCCGCCCCCAGGTCTGCACCTGCGCCAGCATGCCGCCCGCCTGCGCCCAGCTCGCGTCGAGCAGGAGGATTTGCAGCTTTCGTCCGCTCGCCGCCTCCGCCGCGAGATCGCGGTCCGGCAGGGACTCGCCGTTGGGATGCAGTATCCAGAGTTCGCTCGCCTCGGGCCGCACGATCTCCTCCCGGACCAGCGGACGTTCGCGGCGGTAGAGGTGCACGCGCGAGCCCTCGACCACGCGCGGGATAAGGTTGCCCGTGCTCGAGGGGCGATGCGCCTCGAGCGCGTGCTGGAGCACATCCACGTGCAGCGGACACGGCTCCAGGCGTTGCGCCGCGCAGACGCACCAGCGCGGCGGAAGTTCGCAGCGCTCGCATCGACGCGTCCCTTGAAGCACCACGCTGCGGGCCATGCCGCATCGATGCCCGGACCCAGCCCGGCTTGGCAAGCCCGGCCCCGCCCGGGGCGCTTTTCATAAAAACTCCGGCCCGGGCCCGCCGGTCTGTGGATGCCATGTCGTTTCCCTTGCCCCTCCAAGCCGCGCTGTGGGGTCTGCTCGGCGGCTCCGCGCTGGTGATCG
>JAIXVY010000488.1 GCA_027482505.1 Opitutaceae bacterium
ATCCTGGCCGCCAACGCACGGGACGTGACGGCGGCGAGGGCGCGCGGGCTGGCGCTGCCCGCGGCGGAGGATTTTTCCGCCGAACCCGGATCGGGCGTCGGCGCGCGCGTGACGGGACGGCGGGTCGAGCTGCGTCGCGCGCCGGAAACGATGGCCCTGGCCGCGCATCCGCGGGCGACGCTGGTAGGAGTGACCGTCGACGGACGGACGGCGGGCGTGCTCGCCCTCGAGGACACGGTGAAGCCATCCACGCCGGAAGCCCTCGCCGCGCTGCGCGCGCTGGGGCTGCGCCTGGTGATGGTGAGCGGCGACCGCCGCGCCGCGGCGGAGGCGGTGGCGCGGGAACTCGGCCTCGACGGCGTCCACGCCGAGGTGACGCCCGCGGACAAGCAACGCATCGTGCGCGAGCATCAGGCGCGCGGCGAGCGGGTGGTGTTCGCCGGCGACGGCCTGAACGACGCGCCCGCGCTGGCCGCGGCGGACGTGGGCGTGGCGATGGGCACGGGCGCGGATGTCGCGATGCAGAGCGCCGGCCTCGTGCTCGTGAAAGGCGATCTGCAGGCGCTGACGCGAGCGGTGCACCTCAGCCGCGCCACGCTGCGCAATATCCGCCAGAATCTCTTCTGGGCCTTCGCCTACAACGCGGCGGGCATACCGCTGGCCGCGGGGCTGCTCGCGCCGATGTTCGGCTGGTCGCTCAGCCCGATGTTCGCGGGAGCCGCGATGAGCCTGAGCTCGATGAGCGTGGTGTTGAACGCGCTCAGGCTGCGCGGAGTGCGTCTGTAGCGCCGGCGGCGAGCGCAGGCCCTACGCGTCGAGTGGTCAGCTTTTCAGCCAGGCGTCGACAGCCTCGTTGACCGCCAGCATCTCCTCGTCGGTGCCGACGCTGATGCGCAGGAAACTCGCGGTCAGCGGATGGCTCGGGAAGGCGCGCACGAGAATTTTCCGCGACAGGAAAAACTCGTAGAGCGACTTCGCGACCGCGGGGCCGCACTCGCCCCGGGCGTTACGCGGCTCGGTGAAGAGGAAGTTGCTCTGGCTCTCGTAGGTGAACCAGCCGCGCGCGGTGTATTCGCCGAACCAGTAGTCGCGGGTGCGGATGATCTTTCCGATGATCGCGTCGTAGTAGCCGGTGTCCTGGAGCGCGGCGTGGGCGGCGACCTGCGTGAGGCGGTTGACGTTGTAGCTGTCGCGCACGCGGTCGAGCAGGTCGATGATCTCGGGATGGGCGAGGCAGTAGCCGAGGCGGATGCCGGCAAGGCCCTGGGCCTTGGAGAGCGAGCGGGTGATGACGAGGCGCGGATTGGCGGCAAGCAGCGGGATCGCGTTCTCGCGCGCGAAGGGCGCGTAGGTCTCGTCGAGGACGAGGACGCCGGGAAAGCGCGCGAGCAACTCGGCGATCTCGGCGTTGGAAAAGCCGACGCCCGTGGGCGCGTTTGGCGAGGTGAGGAAGCAGGCCTTGGCCGGGGTGGCGGCGAGTTTTTCGACCGGCAACTTCATCGAGCGGTCAAACTCCACCGGGGCGCAGCGGCCGTCCTGGATGGCGATGAGCACCGGATAGAGCGAGTAGCTCGGGATGGTGACGGAGGTGGGAGCGGAGGGTCCGCCAAAGACCCGAACGAGGAGGTTGAGTATGTCGTCGGAGCCGTTGCCAATGAGGGCGTTTTTCTCGGTGAGCCCGTGGCCGTGGAGCCTGGCGACGAGCTGGCGGAGCGGCGTCGCCTTTGGATTCGGGTAAAGGCGGAGTTTCTCCCCCTCGCCGGACAATTCGGCGATGACGGCGGCGGCGGCGCGCGGGCTGGGCGGGTAAGGGCACTCGTTGGTGTTGAGCTTCACCCAGCCGGGCTCGGTGGGCTGAAGGCCCGGCGTGTAGGCGTGCATCGCCGCGACGTGCGGCAGGGCGAGGGAGAAAATCGCGGACATGTCCGAAAGGTAGGGCGGGACCGCTGGGCCCGCCGACTAAAAACACACGGGGACATACGCGGCGGGCCCCGCGGTCCCGCCCTACCCCAAGCGGCGCCTCAGAGCGCGCGGATCTTCACGCTGCGGCCGTGGGCGTCGAGTTTCTCGAGCGCGGCGAAGGCGGCGACGACGGGCGCGGCTTTCTTGATCGAGGCCTTGTCGTATTTGATGACGCTGGTGCGGCGCTGGAAGTCGGCGATGCGCAGCCCGCTGAAGAAGCGGCCGGCGCCGCCGGTGGGCAGCACGTGGCTGGGGCCGGCGGTGAAGTCGCACACGGCGGTGGGCGTGTGGTTGCCCAGCATGATGGCGCCCGCGGTGGTGATGGTCTTGAGCAGCGTCTTTTGCAGCGACT
Organism: Opitutaceae bacterium; assembly: GCA_027482505.1. GTDB lineage: Bacteria > Verrucomicrobiota > Verrucomicrobiia > Opitutales > Opitutaceae > IMCC26134_A. The sequence continues at coordinate 2,315 of JAIXVY010000488.1, forward strand.
CTTTCACCATTAGTTCGAGGTGCTCCGGAGCAACGAAGTTGGCGGCCCTGGCGATCTCGTCGGCGTTCTTGGCCACGATGCCGATGAAGCCGGCGGCGAGAACCTTGGCGATCTTCTCGGAACGGGTGACAAACTTGAGCTGGGCGGTGACCTCGGCGCGAACGGCCTCGAGATCGGCGGGGTCGGTGGCCACGAGGTAGATCTTTTCACGACCGGAGCCGTGCTCGGCCTGGGCGAGCAAATCGGCGGCGGCGAAGGCGTGGTCGGCCTCGTCGTCTATGACCACCATGACCTCGCTGGGGCCGGGGAGAGAATCCACGCCGACGGTGCCGAAACACTGGCGCTTGGCCTCGCAGACGTAGGCGTTGCCGGGGCCGAAGATCTTGTCGACGGCGGGAATGGTGAGCGTGCCGTAGGCGGCGGCCGCGATGGCCTGCACGCCGCCGACGCAGTAGATCTCGTCGATGCCGACAAGGTGGAGCGCGGCGAGAATGGAATCGGAGACCTTGCCGGAGGGATTGGAAGGCGTGAAGACGGCGATCTCGGGGCAGCCGGCGAGCTTGGCCAGCGTGGCGGTCATCAACACGGTCGAGACGAGCGGCACCTCGCCGCCGGGGACGTAGAGGCCGACGCGGCGGATCGGATAAAAGTTTTCGCCGACGATGGCGCCGTGCGGGTTCTTGGCCTGCCAGTTCTTGGGCAGGGATTTTTCGTGGAAGGCGACGATGGCCTCGTGCGCGGACTTGAGGGCCTTGAGGTCGGCGGCGGGCACGCGCTTGGCGGCGGCGGCGATGTCGGTCGGCTTTACACGAAAGTCGCGGGCGCGGAGCTTGGCGCCGTCGAACTTCGCGGCGTAGTAACC
>JAIXVY010000424.1 GCA_027482505.1 Opitutaceae bacterium
CAGGCGCCGATAGCCGCCGAGCTCGGAGACCGGGGCGAGCGAGGCGCAGTCCTGCACCGTCACGCGCTCCACGCGCGCGCCGACCTGGACCACGCTACCCGCGAAATGCACGCCCACGACATCCGAGACCCAGCCGTCGCGCACCGCATGCAGATCGATCGCGTTCCACGCGTGCTGCTCGTCGAGCGGGTTGGCGCGGTCATATTCCGATTCGCAGCGCAGGTTTTCGACTCCCACGTCGGAAAGGTAGCCGGAGTCCGCATAGGGCGTGACCTTGCCGCCGCCGAGCTCGCGCTCGAGAGACGTCGTGAGAGGCGCATCGATCGTGATCTGGTCGCCGTTGACCGCGACGATCACGCGATCCCAGCGAAGGTCGACCGTGCCGGCCTTCCACATGTAGGGCTGCCGCGCCGGAGCGGTATCCATGCCGAGGCGGGCCAGCCAGGCCGCCGGACTCGGACGTTCGACCGCCACGCGCTGGCCCACCGCGAGACCGGCCGCGTTCTCGACGCGCAAGCGCGTCTCACCAACCGGCACGTAGTCGTCCGCCACCGCGCGCGCGTCGGCGAGGTTCTTGCGATCATAACGACCCGCGACCTCGATCAGCGCGCGCCGCCCCGTGCCGGTCGCGACGAGAACGGAGCCGTCCTCGCCGGCGCCAGCGCCGCGCAGGACAACGCCGCCGACGACGATCTTGAGTTGCCCCTCGATGTCATAGCGTCCGGGGGCGAGTTCGACGGCGCCGCGGCGGCCCGAAGCGTCGGGCGCGAGCGACGATACGAAGTCGATCGCGGCCTGGATGCGCGCGCCGTCGTCGCCCGCGACGGGGTTCACCCGGACCTTTGCGGGCAGAAGGGGAAGCAACACGCCGCCTCCGCCATAACCGGCATGTGAAAAATCCGGCACGCGATCGCCCCGTCCGAGGTCGAGATAAACCAGCTTGCCGTCTTTGCCGGGCGCCACCGGAGGCGGCTCCTGTTTCGCCAAAGCCTCGGCGGGCGGCGCGGCGAAGAGCAGGATTAACGCGACACGCCACGCGCAAAGGACGGAGCTGGAACTAGACGGGTGGAGACGCATGGGACAAACTGGCGGCAAAGACTCAGGGGCGATTTTAAAAACAGCGTGCGAAGGTTACTTTAGCGAAGGAAAAGCGGCGCGTTCGGCCGGAGGCTCAAGGCAGCCTCCCCTGGATTCGCTCCAAACGAGGCGAGGCGGCGACTAGCTTGCCGTCGGCCCAGACGCGCAGGCCGGACTCGCCGCCCCAGCGACGGCCGTCGCGATCCCACTGAATCGTAAGCTCGCGCCCGTGATATCGCACGCCCTCGAGCCGGAACCAGGGCCAGCTGTCTTCCGGCAGAAGCGGGAAGACCTCCAGCGTGTCGTCCTCGCGGGGCACGAGACCCACGAGTCCGGAGATCACCAGATCGGCGAAGGTCGAATGGTTGTAGCACTCGCTGCGCGGATCGCGCCCCTTGAGCCAGGCGCCGGTCTTTTCGTCGAGATACTCCCCGATGTAGGGCTGGCCGTCGAAACGGTGGCTGCGCACATAGGTGAGAAACGCATCGAGGTAGTCGCTCCTCGTCACGCTGTCCTGCGGGTAGTTGCGCAGCACGTTCGCCAGCGCGGTGAGCGTTTGCGAGGTGGCGAAGGGCCACACCGCGCCATCCCACTCGCAGGTGCCGGTGCCGCGGGAGCGGAAGGTCGGGTCGCGCCGCTCCGCCGTGGTCAGTCCGTAGGGAGCGCGAAAGCCCTGCTCGTCGCGGATCTGGGCCCACGCGCGCTCGTAGCCGCGGCCCGGCTCGGGAAGCCCGAAATACCAGGGGATATAGCCGATCGCCTCGCGCACGGGGATCGGCTCGAATTGCTCGGTCACCGAGCAAAAAAAGCCGCGGTCCTCGTTCCAAAGCGTGCGTTGCACCAGCGCGCGGAGCTCCGCGGCCTTGGCGGCGAACTCCGCGGCCAACTCGGTCCGCCCGGCGTCGCGCGCGATCGCGGCGATGGCCTCGGCATTGCCGAACATGTAGGCGCTGATCGTGGGGCGGACGTTCTTCACCTTGCGGCCGCCGCTGATCGATTCCTCCATGGCGTCCCATACGTCGTGCTGCCAGAAAAGCCCGTCCGAACGACGGTGCGACCCTTCCCAACGCCGATAATCGGCGACGAGATCATCGAGCAAGGAGACGAGCCCGGAGCGGTCCCCCGTCACGAGGGCGCGTTGCCGGAGCGCATACGCGAGCCACTGGGAATACTTGTGCAGATGGGGCTGGGGCGCGCCTTCGTTTCCCTTCAGCCAATAAAGCACGTAGTCGTCGTGCCAGGTCTGGTCCCGCAGCCATCGCCCCTCCATCAAATGGTGACCCAGGCCGCTGCTCACGGGCCGGGGGCGCGTGACAAACTCGGTGAAAACCCAGCGGCCGCCGGCGTCTTTTCGCAGGTGTTTTCTCAGCGCCCACCAGCGGAACCAGTAGATTTCCTCCACCTCGGCGTCGGGGCACGCGAAACGGGGGACGTTTTTCGCCAGCCAGGCCGCCGCCTCGGCGTCCGGCACCGCGTGGGCCGGCGCCTGCGGCTCCATCGCGTTGAACCGCGCGACATATTCCTCCGGCGCGAGCGGCTTTACGGAGGGCTTCGGCGGAGAAGGCTCCTGCGCGAAAGCGATGCCGGCAAAACACGCCCCGAGCAGGACGCGCGCAATAAATCTCGGGCAGGATAGAGCGGACACGGGGTGAGGGGTGGGGAAAAGGTCGGGAACGCGGGAAGCGACCCGCACCTTTAATCGAATAGATTAACCGAGCTTCTCGCGCAAATCTGCCACGATGGAAAATAATATCTGCGGGATAGTAATATCCCCAAGAGCGCAGACTCCATGACGGACCTCGTCCTTCATCGCGGACTCGCGACCTGCTTTCCCGGAGCTCCGCCTCTCAAATAATGACCTGTCGCGATGGCGGCAACCCGGAAGCCCGGCTCTCCCGGACCTCGGTCTCCGGGCGATGCGCGATTATTTTCAGCGGCGCGGGCCCGTTTTGTTCTACGGTTGCCAAAGCCAAACGCGCGTCTTGTGGCTAGCCCTACCCCGCCCCATCCGATGACCGTCACGGCACCAACAACGCTGCTGCAACCGCCGCGCATACACTTCGGCGCCGGCTGCGCCGCCGAGGCCGTCGCCGCGCTCGCGCGCTCGGGCCATCGGCGCGTTTTTCTCCTCACATCGCACTCGGTGCTCGGAAAGGCCTCCGAATTCGCCGCGCTTCTCCGCGAGGCCTCCGCGGCGGTGGAAATCGTCACCGGCGTCCCGCCCGAGCCCGGCGCCGCATGCTGCGAACAACTTCGCGCCCGCGCGCGCGCCTTCGCGCCCGACCTCGTGCTCGCGCTCGGAGGAGGCAGCGTGCTCGACGTCGCCAAGCTGATCGCCGCGCTGCACGACCGCCCCGAACCCGTCTCCGCGTTCTACGGCATCAACATTCTATCCGGCCGCCGCACCGCGCTCGTTTGCGCGCCCACCACCTCCGGCACAGGCAGCGAGGTGTCGCCCAACGCGCTTCTTTTCGACGAGGCCGCGGTCGCGAAAAAAGCCGTGATCAGCCCCGCGCTTGTGCCGGACACCGCCATCGTCGACCCGACCCTCACGCTTTCCCTGCCGCCCGCGCTCACCGCGACCACAGGTATCGACGCGCTCGCGCACTGCCTCGAGACCTACGCCAGCCGCGTCGCGCACCCGCTCGTCGATCTGCGCTCGCTCGAGGGCGTCCGCCTGATCGGCGCCCATCTCGCTCGCTGCGTCGAAAACGGCGCCGACCTCGAGGCTCGCTCCGCGGTCGCGCTCGGGAGCCTCTACGGCGGCCTCGCGCTCGGCCCGGTCAACACCACCGGCGTGCACGCCCTCGCCTACCCGCTGGGCGGCGAGTTCCACATGGCGCACGGGCTTTCGATCGCGCTGCTCCTCCCGCACGTCGTGCGCTTCAATTTGCCCGCTCTGCCCGGGCGGCACGCCGCGCTCTCCGCCGCGCTCGGCGGCCGCTCCGCCGAGGACTTGCCCGATCTGCTCTCCCGCCTGATCGCGCGTTGCGGCATCGACGGCCGCCTCTCCGCCCACGGCATCCCGCGTGATGCGCTGCCCCGCCTCGCCGAAGCCGGCGTCCTGGTCACCCGCTTGCTGAAAAACAATCCGCGCGAAATCACCCGCGACGACGCCCTCCGCATTTACGAAGCCGCCTTCTGAATTAAGTCCCCCATGAGCGCCCCCATCCGCCACCACGGCGTCATCGTCCCTCTCGTCACGCCCGTCACGCCCGCCGGCGAACTCGACGTCCCCGCCGCCGAGCGCCTCGTCGATCATCTCGCGAGCAACGGCTGCGGCATGCTCGTCCTCGGCACCACCGGCGAGGTCGCCTCGCTGCCGCGCGATCTGCGCCAGCGTTACGTCGAAATCGCGGTCAAAGTCGCCGCCAGGCGCACGCCTGTCTTCGCCTGTCCGGCGTCGAACTGCGTGAGTTTCTCCATCGAGACCGCCAACGATTACATCAAGGCCGGCGCCGACGCCGTGGTCGGCATCCTGCCCAACTACTACAAGCTCGAGCCCGCCGAGATGCTCGCCTACTTCGAGCGCCTCGCCGACGGCATCCGCGGCCCGCTTATGGTCTACAACATGCCCGCGACCACCGGCATGTCCATACCCCTCGACGTGATCGAGTCGCTCGCCCTCCGCGCCAACGTCACCGGCCTCAAGGATTCCGAAGGCACCGCCGGCCGCCGCGAGGAAGTGGCCAGGCGCTTCGGCGGCCGCGCCGACTTCTCGCTCTTCATGGGCATCGCCGCCCACTCGATTCCCGCCCTGCGTCTCGGCTTCGACGGCCTCGTGCCTAGCTCGGGCAATCTCTACCCCGAACGTTGGTCCGCCCTCTATCGCGCCGCCCGCGCCGGCGATTGGGCCACCGCCGAAAAACTTCAGTCCGGGCTCGACGCGCTGAACACCATCTTCCAGCGCAACCGCACGCTCGGCCAGTCCCTCGGCGCGCTGAAGTCCGCCCTAGCCCTCCGACAGCTCTGCGGCCCCGATATGGTGTCGCCCTTGCGTCCCCTCCCCGTCGCCGAGCAGGAAGCCGTCCGCGCCGAGGTCGCCGCGCTCGGCTGAAACCCGCCGCCGCTCCGCATGCCGCCACGCCCGCACATCGTCCTCGCGGATGACCTGACCGGCGCGGCCGAGATCGCCGCCATCGCCCGCCAGGCCGGCCGGCGCGCGATCGTGCTCACGCGGCCGCCCGCCTCGCCGGTCGACGCCGACCTTCTCATTCTCGACACCGACACGCGCCTCCTCCCGCCCGCGCACGCGGCGCGCCGCGTGCGCGCCTGGACCGCCCGCCTAGCCCGCGCTCAGCCGAAGCACCGCGGCGTGTTTCTCAAAGTCGACTCCGTCCTCCGCGGCCCGGTGCTCGCGCAGGTCGCCGCCGCCACCCGCGCGCTCGGCCTGTCCCGCGCCATCCTCGTCCCCGCGAACCCTTCGCTCGGCCGCATCATCCGCGGCGGCCGCTACTTCATCCACGGCCGCTTTCTGCACGAGACCGCGTTTGCCCGCGATCCGCACCATCCGCGCAACAGCTCCGAGGTCCTGTCCCTGCTCGGTCGCGTGCCGCGCACGCGTCGTGTCTGCCTGCCGGCGAACGCGGCCGATCTCCCCGGACACGGCGTTATCCTCGGCGAAGCGGCCAGCTCGGCGGACATCCGCCGCTGGCGCGCGCACTTAAACGCCGACACGCTCGCGGCCGGCGGCGCCGATTTTTTCCGCGCCTGGCTCGGTGTCCACGCGCCCGCCACGCCCGCCGAGCCGCCCCCTCGTTTTGCCGGCTCCGCCCTGCTCCTCCACGGCACGACCGCCAGCGCGGCGGGCGAAACCGCGCTCGTATTCCGCGGCCTTCGCGCCCCCGCCACCAACATGGTCGCCGAGCAGCTCGCCCGCCGGCGAGCCGGAGTCGTCGCCGCCCCCAAGCGGCGTCTCGCCGATCCCGCCTCGCCCGCCGCGCTCTCGGGCGCCTTCGCCAAACTCGCGGTCGAACTCCGCCGCCGAGAATCCTTCCAACATCTTCTCATCGCCGGAGGCGCCACCGCCGCGGCCGTGTTGTCCGCGCTCCAATGGACTACGCTCGAGGTAGTGCACGTCTGGGCGCCCGGTGTCGTCACGCTGAGGCCACTCGCCGAGCCGACGCTTTTCCTTACGCTAAAACCCGGCAGCTACCCTTGGCCCGACGCGCTCCGGCGCGCGCTGCCCGCGCGTCTCCTTTCCTGATCTCCCCTATGTCCGACTTGCCTTTGCTTGCCATCACGCTCGGCGATCCCGCCGGCACCGGCCCCGAGCTCCTCACCAAGGCGCTCGTTCTCCCGGAGATCCGCGCGATTTGCCGCCCCCTCGTGGTCGGTGACGCCGCCGTCCTCGCGAAGGCCTGCCGCCACACCGGTTTGACCGCGCGTGTTCGCGGTTTCGATTCTCCCGAAGCGGCCGGTTTCTCAGACGGGGAGATCGCGGTCCTCGACTTGAAAAACGTCGACCTCGCCAGACTCCAGCTCGGTCGCGCCGATCCCCTCGCCGGCCACGCCGCCTACGAATACGTCAAAACCGCCGCCGAGCTGGCCCTCGCCGGCCGGGTCGGCGGCATCGTCACCTCCGCGATCAACAAGGCCGCGCTCAACGCCGCCGGCCACCACTTCGACGGCCACACCGGCCTGCTCGCCGAGGTCTGCAAAGCCCCCGGCGCCACCATGATGCTCGTCGCCGATAAGCTCCGCGTCAGCCACGTCTCCACCCACGTCTCGCTCCGTCAGGCGATCGACCGCGTGCGCCCCGAGCGCATCATCAAGGTCCTCCAACTCACAAACGCCGCGGTGCAACGCCTCGGCATCGCCAAGCCCAAGCTCGCCGTCGCCGGACTCAACCCCCATGCCGGCGAAGGCGGCCTCTTCGGCGACGAGGAGGCGAAGTTTATCGCGCCCGCGATCGAGCAGGCCCGCGCCCTCGGCATGGATGTCAGCGGTCCCTGGCCCGGCGACACGATCTTCTTCCGCGCCGCGCAAGGCGAGTTCGACGGCGCCGTCGCGATGTATCACGATCAAGGCCACGTCGCGGCCAAGATGCTCGGCATCTGGCGCGGGGTGAACGTCACGCTCGGCCTGCCCATCATCCGCACTTCCGTCGAGCACGGCACCGACTTCGCCAACGCCGGCACCGGCCGAGGCGATCCGCGCAGTCTGGTCGAGGCCATCAAACTCGCCGCCGCTCTCGCCCGCCAACCCGCCTCGCGCCCATGAACACCCGCCTCCCGGTCGCGTTGCTCGCGCCTCTGCTGCCTCTCGCGCTCCACGCCGCGGAGGCTACTCCCGACAGGTCCGCGCCGGCCATGCCGCTGCGCTTCGAATTACCGGTCGAGGTCGCCCCGACCGCCGACGGCGGCCTGCGTCCGGTGGTGGGCGTGCAAAACATCCAGGTCTACCGCGCCAATCGTCGCGCCCCCGACCACGCGGACGGACTGATAGACACCTACGTCCACGCGCCGATGCTCTGCCACTGGCGCGGGAAATTCTACGTCGAGTTTCTCAGCGGAACGGTGAACGAGCACGACAACCCCACCGTCACCTCGCTCACCTCCTCGGCCGATGGGCTGTCGTGGGCCCCGCCCAAAGTCGTGTTTCCCGCCCTGGAGCTTCCGGACGGCACGAAGACCATAGCCCATCAGCGCATGGGCTTCTATGTCGCGCCCGACGGACGGCTGCTCGTTCTCGGTTTTTACGGCAAACATCCCTCGCCCAACGACGGAACCGGCATCGGCCGCGCTGTGCGCGAGGTCCGCGAGGATGGGTCCTTCGGCGCGATCTATTTCCTACGGCTCAACGCCAAGGCGTCCTTCGCGGGCTACACCCCGCCCTTTCCCGCCTACACCCGGTCGCCCGACGCCGGTTTCGTCGCCGCTTGCGAGGCCCTGCTCGCGAACAAGCTCATGACCGCCCAGTGGTGGGAAGAGGACCAGCTCGACGAAAGCGGCTTCTACCGCGTGCGCGGAAAAGCGCTGTCGACCGTCACCCGCCCCGACGGCTCCGTGCTCGGCATTTGGAAGAACCGCCTCGTCGCCACCACAAGCGATCGCGGCGAGACTTGGACGGAAAAAGTCTTCGCCGAAAACGTCCCCAACAACGCCTCGAAATACTGGCTTCAACGCACTCCCGACGGACGCTACGGCCTCGTTCTCAACCCGACCAACCGCAACCGCTACCCGCTCGCCATCGCCACGAGCGAGGATTGCGCGACTTTTTCCAACCTCTGGACCGTCCACGCCGAACTCCCCGACCAGCGCTACGGCGGCTACCTGAAAAACATGGGGCCGCAATACGTGCGCGGCATAGTCGAGGGAAACGGCCGCCCGCCCGACGCGGACCGCGCCTTCTGGCTCACCTACTCGGTCAACAAGGAGGACATCTGGGTGGCCCGCGTGCCCGCGCCGGTGAGCGCCACGGCCGCCCCCGGGCCGATCCGCGACGACTTTGAAGCCGCCGCGCCCGGCGCCCTGCCCGACGGCTGGAACATCTACTCGCCGCTTTGGGCGCCGGTTCGCGTGGTCGATGCCGCAGGCCGGCGCGCCCTCGAGCTTCGCGACGAAGAACCAGCCGACTACGCCCGCGCCGAGCGCGTTTTCCCCGCCACCCACGGCGTGAAGATCAGCTTCAAGGTCCTCGCCCGTCAAAGCGACGCCCGCCTGGAGATAGAGCTGCTCGACGGCGCGGGCCTGCGCCCGGTTCGGCTCGCCTTCGAGGAAAACGGCCGTCTGCGCGCCTGCCACGAGGCCCAGTGGCTTGACGCCGGCGCCTACGAGGCCGGCCGCTGGCACGAGATCACTCTCGAGATCCCCGCCGCGGCGGACTCCGACCGCTGCACGATCTCCGTCGACGGCCTCGCCGCGCTGCCCCGCCCCGCCTTCTTCACCGACCCCGCGGCCGCGGTGGAGCGGCTCTCCTTTCGCACCGGCGCGTATAGGCAACGCGGATACGGCGGGCGCGACCTTCCCGGGACCGAC
>JAIXVY010000501.1 GCA_027482505.1 Opitutaceae bacterium
GATGATGATGCCTTCATTGGGCTCGAAGCCATCCATCTCGACCAGCAATTGGTTGAGCGTCTGCTCACGCTCGTCATTGCCGCCGCCGAGACCGGCGCCGCGCTGGCGGCCGACGGCGTCGATTTCGTCGATGAAGATGATGCAGGGGGCGTTCTTGCGGCCCTGTTCAAACATGTCGCGCACGCGGCTGGCGCCGACGCCGACGAACATTTCCACGAAGTCCGAGCCGCTGACGCTGAAGAAGGGCACGTCGGCCTCGCCGGCGACGGCCTTGGCGAGGAGGGTCTTGCCCGTTCCCGGAGGCCCGACGAGCAGGATGCCCTTGGGGATCTTGCCGCCCATTTTCTGGAATTTCTTCGGGTCCTTGAGGAAATCGACGACCTCGGCGATCTCCTGCTTGGCCTCGTCGCAGCCGGCGACTTGGGCGAAGGTGATCTTATCGCGGTCGCGGGTGAGCATCTTGGCCTTGCTCTTGCCAAAGCTGAGCGCGCCGCGGCCGGCGTTGCGCAGCTGGCGCACGAAGAGGAAGTAAAGCAGGCCGATGATCAGGATGAAGGGGATGAGCTGGGCGAGAACGTTGCCCCAGACATTGGAGGCCGGCTTCTGCTTGAAGGCTCCGGTGCGCTCGAGGCGCTCGTAAGTGCCGTCGGTGAGACGGCCTGAAGTGCGGAAAAACGCGGTCTTGGCCGCGCCGCCCTCGGCGTCGAGCACGGGCTCCTTGGTCTCGCCGGTGATTTCGAACCAGTAGGGTCCGCCGGCGCTGTTGTAGAGCATGACGCCCTCCTTCACCTTGCCGGCCTCGGCCAGCTCGACGACCTCGGTGATTTTGAGCACGGCCTGCCCCTGGGTCTTGGCTGGATTCAGCCAGAGGACGGCCAAAAGGGCGGCGAGCAACGCGATCCATACCAGCCACACGCGAGGGAAACGATCGGGCGGAAGGTTTTTCAGGGGACGGCGCGGCGGACGATTGCTGTCTTGGGTGGGATCGGGCATCAGGGAATGGACTGGAAGATAACCGTGCAGGTTCCCCCTCGATAAGTCAACGGACGCAGCCAACTGGCGTGACGGGGGAAAAGCCCATCACCGCCGAAGACTCGCGGATTCGCAAATCAGGAAAGAACGGGTCAGACGTGCAAAATGGCCCGTCCCCAGGCTGTGCCGCGCGCCGGTTTTTCGCGAGGCCACCAATTCGAGCAAGGCGTTGAAGCCGTTTCGATTTAAGTCGGTTTTCACCGGCGCGACCGCCAGCCAGCGGCGCAACACGCGCCGGAGCACGGCGCGAGGGAGATCGCGCAAGGGACGCAGCGCCAGCCGGCCCTTGGCATCGATGCGAGTGGAGCGTTCGGACCAAGTTTCCAAAGCGGTGTCGTCTTCTTCCAGTAAATCGCGCGCCAGCCCCAAGCCCGCCAAGGCGTCGCGGCCCGGTTCGGCGGCCACGGCGCGCCACACCGGCAGCAGTTCGGCGCGCACGCGATTGCGCAGGTGGACTCCGCCCGCGTTGGAGGCGTCCTCCCGCCAGCGCCCGCCCGCGGCGAGCAAAGCGGAGGCGAGCCCGGCTTTGTCCAACGTCAACAGGGGGCGCAGATGCGTGCGGCCGACGGCGGGCTGCGCGTGCACGGGGCGCGGAGCGGCGAGCCCGGAGGTCCCGCTGCCGCGGGCCAGGCGCATCAACACGGTCTCGGCGACGTCGTCCCGATGGTGGCCGGTGAAAAGCGCGCGCACGCGGCGGCGCCGCAGCTCGAGCTGGAAAAAAGCCCGCCGCGCCGTCCGCGCCTCGGCCTCGGCGGGGGCGGAAGCGCCGCGCGGGCGCGCCCATTTTCCCACGACGAGTTCCACCCCGAGCGCGCGGCAGAGCGCGGCGCAGAAACGCGCGTCACCGGTGGAGGCACGTCCCCGTAGGCGGTGGTCAAAGTGCAGGGCGAGCAGCCGGCCGCGCCGTTCGGGCCAGTGCGCCCACAACAGCAGGAGCAACACGACGGAGTCGGCCCCGCCGGAGAGGGCAACGGCCCAACGCTCGCGGGGAGGCGAAGCCGCGGCCCAGCGCAGCGCGTCCGCGTGCAACCTCCCGCGCGGAACGGCGCGGCCGAGTTTTTCCGCAATGCGAGGCCAGTGCTTTTTTTTGACCACGGATGGCACGGATAACCACGGATACAAACGGCTAGCGCACGACGCGTTTCCAGCGCAGGTCGGCGAATTTAAAATTGAGCAGCAACGCAAGCCGCAGCTTGGTGATGGTCAGATAACCCATCATTTGCGCGATATGGGTGTCGGTGAAATTCTCCGCCACCTTGGGGTCCACAATCACCAATCCATCCACGATCAGATCGGGGATCAGCTTGTCCACCGGGATGCCGTCATACAGCACGTCGAACTGACGCTGTTGCTCCACCACGTGGCCGCGCTTGCGCAGCTCGATGACAAGCGCGTTTTCATAAGCCTTCTCGTTCAGACCAGGCCTTAGCTGGTTTGAAACCGCCATCGCTGCGCCAATAATCGCCTCGGACAGCTCGCGATGGATCATCTTATCCGTGTCCATCCGTGCCATCCGTGGTTAGGCTTGTTTGGCGCCCTCGCCCCTTATCCGAAGCGCAGCGTGTCGCGGCCGAAATACGGCGCGAGCGCCTTGGGGAGCTTCACGGTGCCATCGGGCTGGAGGTTGTTCTCCAGCAGCGCGGTCAGCACGCGCGGCACGGCGAGGCCGGAGCCGTTGAGCGTGTGCACGAGCTCGGGCTTGCCCTCGGCGTTGCGGAAACGGATCTGCGCGCGGCGCGCCTGGAAACTCTCGAAATTCGAGCAGCTCGAGACCTCGAGCCAGCGCTTCTGGCCCGCGGCCCACACCTCGAGGTCGTATTTCTTGGCCTGCGAAAAACCGACGTCGCCGCCGCACATCAGGAGCACGCGGTAGGGCAGCTCGAGCTTGCGCAGGAGGTTCTCGGCGTCGGTGCGGAGTTTCTCGAGCTCGTCGTAGCTCTGGCTCGGGTGGACCCACTTGAGCAGCTCGACCTTGTCGAACTGGTGCAGGCGGTTGAGGCCGCGCACGTCCTTGCCGTAGCTGCCCGCCTCGCGGCGGAAACAGGGGGTGTAGGCGGCGCGCTTCACCGGCAGCGCGGACTCGTCGAGGATCTCGTCGCGGAAGAAATTCGTGAGCGGCACCTCGGCGGTGGGCACGGCGTAGAAGCCGTCGGCGACCGCCTCATACATCTGGCCCTCCTTGTCGGGCAGCTGGCCGGTCGCGGTGGCGCTGGCGGCGTTTACGAAGATGGGCGGGTTGACCTCGGTGTAGCCCGCGGCCACGGCCTCGTCCAAAAAGAACTGGAGCAGCGCGCGCACGATCCTGGCGCCGTCGCCGACGTAGAAGGGGAAACCGGCGCCGGTCACCTTGGAGCCGCGGCCGAAGTCGATGATCTTGTCGAAGCCGGCGATCTCCCAGTGCGGCTTGGCCACGGGCGAGAAGTTGAGGCAGTCGCCCCACGTCGCGTGGGTGACGTTTTCCTCCGGCGCGCGGCCCTCGGGCACGCTGGCGTGCGGGAGATTGGGCAGCGAGAGCATGGCGGCCTTGTGCTTCGCCTCGATCTCGACGAGGCCGGTCTCGCGGGCTTTCACCTCGGCGGAGACGGTCTTCATCTCCTGCACCTTGGCGACAAACTCGGGCGAGCCCTTGGGCAGCTTGGCCATCTCGGTGTTGGCGGCCTTCTGCTTGGCGCGGAGAGCCTCGACCTCGGTCAACTGGGCGCGCCAGGCGGCGTCGAGCGCGAGCACGGACTCGAGATCGACCTCGAGGTGTTTCTTGGCGATGGCGGCGCGGACGAGTTCGGGCGATTCGCGGAGGAGCTTGGGATCGAGCATGGCGAGGGGAGCCGGAGGGGCGCGGAGTTAAAAGGGTTGAAAAGTGTTACGCGGCGGAATCGCAAAGGACACCCGACGCCCCGCGCCCGCGTCAACCCTTGCCTTGGGCCGCGCGAGCGCGGCGGGGATTCGCGTTTTCGCCCGCGCCGTGCAGGATGAACGCGTCTTGATCGTCATCCGTCGCCTCACCGACCGCCACCGCGCCTACACCGGCATTTTCCTGCCGGGAGAACCGCCGCGTATTTTTCCGACGAGCGACGCGGAGCACGGGCGCATCCTGCAAATCTACAAGCAGGACCGTCCGCACGACGGCATCATCAACGATTTCAGCGAATTCGCCCTGGGCCAGGACTCTCCCCTGCCGGAGGCCCCCGCGCCCCACTCGACTTCCGACACTCGCTGATGCGGGCAAACCGGACCGGAGATCGATGTCGGGCAACAAGCCCAGGGCGCGTTGAGCGTTGGTCATGCCCTAAGCGCACCGGCGGATTATACCAATGGCTGACCACCTTTAGACTTTAGGACCTCATTTTTGACCACGGATTTCACGGATAATCACGGATACAATGCGTCTCATCCGTGCCTCTCCGTGAAATTCGTGGTTTATGTCTGAATGTATTCAACCGGTGGTATTAGAACCGTCCGGCGGGCGGCACAAAACAGCCCCGGAGCCTTGCGGCGGCGGGGCTGGTGGCTGGCACGAAATTGAACCCGGCCCGATACGCGCGGCCGGGGTTTAAAAAAATCTTCAGGGCGCGGCGACGCCGAGGCGCAGGAAGCGGCGGACGCCCGGCGCGCTCACGTCGACGTTGTCGGTGTAAGTGTAGATCGAGCCGTTGTTGGTGGTGTTGCCGGTGGCGGCGGTGAAGCCGGCGGCAAGGTCGGAGCCGCCCTCGACGGAGTAGACAAGGGATGCGTCGGCCGGGCTGCGGCGCGGATAGATCAGGGTGAGGAAGTTGCCGGAACGGGCGACCACGACCGGGCTGGCGTTCGAGGCCTTGGGATCGGTGCCGAAAGCGTATTCGAGGAGATTGGCGAGACCGTCGCCGTCGAAGTCCTCGGCGTTGCCGGCGAGCACGGTGTTGTTGTCATCGTAAACGCCGAACTGCTCGAAGCGCCAGGTTTGGAGAGCGGTATAGGTGACGCTGTTCGTGATCTGCAGGACGGCGGTGCTTTCGGTGTAGGTGTAACCGAGGCCTCCGGCGGTCGCCGTCCAGACGCCGGAAGCGCCGGAGAGGGCCACGCCGTTGACCGTCACGCCGGTGTAGCCGGCGGTGATGCCGCCGCCGGCGGTGACGAAGGTGAAGCTCTGGCCGCCCGCGAAGGTGAAGCCTGGGGCGGGGTCAATGACGAGCGTGCCGGAGTTGGCGACCGAGCCCGTAACGGCCAAGGCGGTCGTGGCGGCGGGCGAACCGGCGGCCACAAAGGTGGACTGGGCGGCGGAATCAAAGGTCAGATTTCCGGTGACGGACAAGGCGCCGGGGGTGAAGACGCCGCCGACGGCGAGCGTCTTGGCGGTGGCGTTCACCGAGCCGTCGCCGCCTAGGCCGCCGCTCAAGGTAACGGTCGAGGCGGAGACTCCGGAGACGTCGAGCGTGGAGCCGGCGGTAAGATTCACCTTGGAGGCGCCGAGACCGCCGCCAGGGAGCGAGGCCGCGCCGAGGACCAGACTGCCGGCGGTGATGTTGGTCGCACCAGTGTAGGTGTTGTTGCCGGTGAGAACGAGGGCGCCGGAGGTGGTCTTGTTCAGGCCATTGGTGCCGGCGAGCGACGCGGTGATGGTGCCGCTCTGGAGCTGGTATACGCCGCCGTTGTTCACGACGGTGCCGCGATGGAGCGAACCGCCGCCGGTGATCGGGCCGAGGGTGTTGGCGATGGTCTTGCCGCCGAGATCGACGCGACCGCCGGAGATGGTGAGCGGGCCGGTGCCGAAGGTGCCGAGACCGATCAGACCGATGGAGCCGGCGCTGACATTGGTGCCTCCGGAGTAGGTGTTGTTGGCGGAGAAATAAACGTGTCCCTCGGTCGTCTTGTTGACCGCGGCGGAGCCGGCGAGGATGGCGCTGACGCCGCCGCTTTGCAGGGCATAGCTGCCGCCGGTGAGCACGCTGACCGTGTTGCCGGTGCCGCCGTTCACGCCGGTGATCACGCCGTTCCTGAGGGTCACGTCGCCGACCGTTTTGTTGCTGTTTAGCTGGAGCGTGCCGCCGTTGAGCACGACCGGCCCGGTGGTGGAAAAACCGGCCGTCGTGCCGATGATGAGCGTGCCCTGGTTGATGGTGGTTCCGCCACTGTAGCTGGTCGCGGTGCCGGTCAGGGTAAGCGAGCCCGCGCCGATTTTGGTGAGGCTGCTGCCGCCGTTGTCCAAGATGTTGGTCGAGATGGTGACGCCGTCGATGCTGTTGACCACGAGTTCCGAGGCGGGGCCGGCCTGGATACCGCTTCCGCCGGAGATGGTGACGGCGGTGCCGCCGGCCTTGAGAATGCCGTCGACGGTGAGCGTCTGGCCCGCGGCGAGCGTGAGGTTGGAGCCGGCGTTGATGCGCAGGGTGCCAAAGGTCGCGGTGTTCTGGGCGGTGATGTTGCCCGTGATTTGAACGTGCGAAGCGGCGCCGACCGAGGCCGCGGCGCCGCTGGTCACGAAACCGGCGTCGGTGCCGTAGACGGGAGCGCGGAGGAAGCCGGCGGCGTCGTTGAAGGCGTAATTGCTGCTGTTGAAGAAGACGCCCTTGTTCACGAAACCGGAAGGCAGGCCGGAGACGACGATCCGGTTGCTGACGCCGTTGGTTCCGTTGACGGTCTGAAGCGTGCCGGTGGCTCCGGCGGAGCGACCAAGGCCGGCAAACGTGAGGGTCGAGTTGCCGAAGACCGTGGAGTTGCCGGTGGTGGCGGTCACGGAGCCCACGCCTTCGCCGAAGGTGAGATTGCCCAGGGCTTGAGAAGTTTCCGCGGTGCTGGCGGGCGTGGAGTAGGCGAAAAAGCCGCCCACGCCGGCGAAGGTGAGCGCGTTGACGGAAGGCAGCACGCCGGTGCCGTTCGTGTAGTTGAGGCGAGCCGCATGATCGGTGGCGGTGTTGACGCCGGCGATGGTGATGCCGCCCGAGAACGTGTTGTTGGCGCTGGCAAGCGTCACCGCGCCGCCGACGGTAAGCGGCGTGGAGCCGGTCAAGGCGCTCGCAACCGTCAAGGTGCCGCCGCCGCCGCCGAGGCGATAGCCGCCGGCGCCCGGGGTGAGATTGCCGCTGTAGGTGAA
>JAIXVY010000116.1 GCA_027482505.1 Opitutaceae bacterium
ACGATACGGCGGCCACCGAGATCTACGCGGCCATCTCCTCGGAGTTTGCCCGTCAGCAGAGCCACATCGAGCTCATCGCCTCGGAAAACTTCACCTCCCCCGCCGTGATGGAGGCGCAGGGATCCGTGCTCACCAACAAATACGCCGAGGGCTACCCCGGCCGCCGCTGGTACGGCGGTTGCGAAAACGTGGACGTCGTCGAACAACTCGCCATCGATCGCGCCAAGGAACTCTTCGGTGCCGAGCACGCCAACGTCCAGCCGCACTCCGGCTCCCAGGCCAACACCGCCGTTTACTTCGCCGTGTTGAAACCGGGCGACAAGATCTTCACCATGGACCTCGCCCACGGCGGCCACCTCACGCACGGCCACAAGGCGAACTTCTCCGGCCGCTTCTACGAGGTGACCCACTACGGAGTCTCCGCCGAGGACGAACGCATCAACTACGAGGAACTCGAAAAAACCGCCCGCGAACTCAAGCCCGCCCTCATCACCGTGGGTGCCTCGGCCTACCCGCGCATCATCGATTTCGAACGCATGGGCCGCCTCGCCCGCGAGGTGGGTGCCTACCTCTTCGTGGACATGGCCCACATCGCCGGCCTCGTCGCCGCAGGCCTCCACCCCAGCCCCTTCCCGCACGCGGACTTTGTCACCTCCACCACTCACAAGTCCCTCCGCGGCCCCCGCGGCGGCATCATCCTTTGCAAAGAGGAATTCGCCAAGAAAATCGACGCCCAGGTCTTCCCGGGCATCCAGGGCGGCCCGCTCATGCACGTCATCGCCGCCAAGGCGGTCTGCTTCGCCCAGTGCGCCACGCCCGAGTTCAAGGCCTACGCCCAGAAGGTCGTCGCCAACTCCAAGGCCCTCTGCGCCGCCATGCAGAAGCGCGGCTACAAGATCTGCTCCGGCGGCACCGAGAACCATCTCTTCCTCGTCGATCTCCGCGCCAACCTCCCCGAGCTCACCGCGAAGAAGGCCCAGGAGACGCTCGATCTCGCCCATATCACCTGCAACAAGAACACCGTGCCCTTCGAGACCCGCTCGCCCTTCCAGGCCTCGGGCATCCGCCTCGGCACGCCCGCGGTGACCTCCCGCGGCCTGGACGAGGCCGACATGGACGTGATCGCCGAGGCGATCGACACCGTGCTCAAGGCCATCGCCACGCCCGGCGAGGCCGAGGCCATCGCCAAGGCGCAGCAACTCGTGGGCACGCTCACGAAGAAACACCCGCTGCCCTACGCGTCCTGACCGTTGTTTGTTCAACCGCGGATTGCGCGGATGAACGCGGATAAAGCCGGCCTGCCCGCCGCCCCGTGATCATCCGCGTCGTCCGCGGTTCATTTTTTCCATGTCCGACACCCACACCTACACCGTTCCGCCCGGCACCCGCCGCGAGCGCGCGGACAAGATCCTTTCCGCCGCCTTCCCGGATCACAGTCGCGTCGCCTGGCAGCGCGCCTTCGAGGCCGGGTTGGTGCGCCGGGGCGACGAGGTGTTGGATAAAAAATCCGAATTGCGCGCCGAAGACGTGGTGACGTTTTCCCACGCCGACACCGCCCCGGCCGAGCTGCGCGCGGCCGACATCCCGCTCGATATTCTTTACGAGGACGAGCACCTGCTCGCGGTCAACAAGGCCGCCGGCATGGTCGTGCATCCGGGCGCCGGCACCGGCGAGGACACGCTCGTCCACGCCCTGCTAGGCCACTGCGCCGGCTCCTTGAGCGGCGTCGGCGGGGTGGAGCGCCCCGGCATCGTGCACCGTCTCGACCGCGAGACCACGGGCGTGATCGTCGTCGCCAAGTCCGACGCCGCCCATCGCGGCCTGTCCGAACAGTTCGCCGAGCGCCACCTGCACAAGGAATACCTCGCGCTCGCCTCCGGCGTCCCTCGTCTGCTCAGCGGCGTGATCGAGAGCGGCATCTCGCGGCACCCGATCCATCGCCACCGCATGACCACCGGCGAGGGCGGAAAACCCGCCCGCACCGACTGGAAAGTCGAGCAGGCCTTCGGCACGCAGGTTTCCCTCGTGCGTTGCCACATACACACCGGCCGCACCCACCAGATTCGCGTCCACCTGAAGTCGCTGGGCCACGTCATACTCGGCGACGCCACCTACGGCTGGAAGGAAAACATCTCCCTGCCGCTGCGGCCCGAGCGCGTCATGCTGCACGCCGAGCGCCTGATTTTTCTGCATCCCGTCACCGCCCGCCAGATCGAGGTGCGCGCGCCGTTGCCCGAGGATTTCCGGGCCATGATCGCCGCCCTGACGGCCGCCTCGGCCAAGTCCGCCTCTCGCTAGAGCGCGTCCGCCTCCAGCGCCTCGGCCGCGAGGCCCCAGCGCAGGTTGTAGAGCGAGTGGTGAAAGTGGGGCAGCGCCGCCGCCTCCGAGACGGCGAGCAGCGTCACCAACGCGACGGGAAACACGTCCGCGCGCGCCGCCGGCATGCCGGGGATGGTCTTTCGCTCCTCCAGCGTGAGCGGCGCCAGCTCGTCCAGCAGCGCGTCCAGGGTCGAGGCGGTCACGACCGAGGGCGTGTCTTCCAACCCCACGCCGTGTCGCGCGGCTTTGAGCAGGCGCACCGTGGTCACCGTTCCGCCGGTGAAGACGGCCTCGGCCGGCGCGGGCAGATCGAGGCGAAAGCCGGCCCGTCGCAGCTCCTGCCTCACGTGCAGGGCCGCGCCCAGCAGCGCGTCTTGCTCCAGCGGACCGGTCGGGTCGGCCACGAATTTCTCGGTCAACCGCACGCAGCCCAGGCGCAGGCTGATGGCTTGCGCGATGCGCCGGTCCCGGAACGACAGGCACTCCAGGCTGCCGCCGCCGAGGTCGAAGACATAAAAGTTCTTCAGGCCCTTCAGCGCGGGATCGCACGTGAGCCCGCGGCCGATGAGGTTGGCCTCCTCCTCGCCGGAAAGCAGGCGGATGGGGTGGCCGGTGGCGGCCAGCACGCGGGCGCGAAAGTCGTCGCCGTTGGCCGCGTCGCGCACGGCGCTGGTGGCCACCAGCACGGTTCGCGCGGGCGAGTAGGGCGCCCCCATGGCCAGCAGTTCCTGGATGGCGGCCACTCCTCGGGCCATGCCTTCCTCGGAGAGCCGGGGTTGCGCCGCGCCGAGGCCGGCGCTGATGCGCGCGTCGAGGGTCTTGTTTTTGAGCGCCTCCAGCGTGCCGTCCGCCCGGCGGCGCGCGACCAGGGTTTTGATCGAATTGCTGCCGATATCGATGATGGCGACGGGCGCGGAGGCGAGGCTCATGGGAGTCCCAGATTAGCCCCGGTCCGGCTTTGAGGAAGCCGCAAAAGCCTGCGCGACCCGGTTTGTCGCCGGGCCGCGCCCGCGCCTCACAAATTCTCCTGCTTCGGCGAGCGTTCGCGGGGACTCGCCGCGCTGAGCGGCTCGCCGCGTTTCGCGGGCGCGTCGGCTCGGCGGGATGCGGATTTTTTGGCGGGGGCGGAGGCCGGCTTTTTTCGGCCGCGGGTTTTGGCGGGGGCTGCGGTGTTCATCGCCGCAGACCTTAGCGATCGCCGGTCCTGCCGTCGCGCGGGGCGGGGACGGGCCGCGGGGTGGGGAAATGTAGCCCCCCATATCGTTGTTGTCCCCGACGCTCCGCCCCGCGCATAAACAGTCCTTTTCGCCGTGTCCGCCACCCCTCTCCATTACCAGACCGTCGCCGACCTCTCCGCCGCGCTCGCGGCCGGCTCGCTCAGCTCCGTCGCGCTCACCGAGTCCGTGATCGCCCGGACCCGCGCCGTCGAGGACCGCGTCCAAGCCTTCAACTCCTACGACGCCGCCGACGCGCTCGCCCAGGCCCGCGCCTCCGACGAGCGCCGCGCCGCCGGCCGCGCGCTTGGTCCGCTCGATGGCATTCCCATCGGCCTCAAGGACGTGATCGCGGTCAAGGACCAGCCGCTCACCGCCTCGTCGAAGATCCTCGCGAACTTCGTCAGCCCCTACGACGCCACCGTCACCACCAAGCTCCGCAACGCCGGCGCGGTCCTCTGGGGCCGGCTCAACATGGACGAATTCGCGATGGGCTCCTCCACGGAAAACTCCGCCACCAGGCAGACCGCCAATCCCCACGATCTTACGCGCATCCCCGGCGGTTCCTCGGGCG
>JAIXVY010000259.1 GCA_027482505.1 Opitutaceae bacterium
GTCACCACCTTCGCCAGCGGCGCCGAGGTTCCCGGTCGTTCCGCACGATACCTTCGCGTCCAGGCCGAGTTCACCGGCAAACCCGACGCCCTGCGCCTCGCCCACCTCCAGCTCTACGCCAAGCCCTGAACGGAACGGGCCGGCTCAATCGCGAGACGAGCCCGCGCGCGAGGGGCGGCAAGCCGTGGACGGGGCCAGGGCCACCGCCCGGCTGCGCGAACGGAACTCGCGCGGGCTCAGGCCCGTGGCCTCGCGGAAAACCCGGCTCAGGTAAGTGTAGGAGGCGAAGCCGCATTTCTCCGCGATCAACGTGATCGGCTCGTTCGTGGCCGCCAACAGCAGCCGCGCCTGGTTGATCCGCAACCGTCTGATCTGCTCGGAGACCGAGCACCCGAACATCTTGCGAAAACGCCGCTCCAGCGAGCGGCGGGCCATGGGGTTGGCCTTCAGCACGTCGTCCACCGAGATGGGCTCGTGGGCATGGCCCAGGATGTAGCGGATGACGTCGGCCATCCGCTTGTCGGGAACGGCCAGCGTGTCGGTCGACAATTTTTCGACCACTCCGAGGGGATCCACCTCCACGTGATTGCGCTCGGGACGCCTTCCGCGCATCAGGCCGTCGAGAATGGACGCGGCCAGGCCGCCGATCTGCTCGCCGGCGAAGCGCACGCCCGACTGCGGAGGATAGGACGCCTCGCTCAGCAGCTCGTCGTAGTCCGATCCCAATACGGCGACGTCGTTCGGAACCGAGATCCCGGCGAAAAGACACGCGTCGATCACGCGGCGCCCCACGCTCGGCCCCCAGCACAGCAGCGCCACGGGCTTCGGCAGCTTCTTCAGCCAGGCGATGAGCTCCGCATGGCGGTCGAGCTGATTAAAAAACTGACAGGCGAAACCCCGCTCGCCCAGCACCTGCTCGAACGCGTGAAACTGCGTCTGCACGTAGTCCTTGTCCGGATTGCCCACGTAGCCGAAGTGCGTGAATCCGCGCGAGCGGAACAGATCCGCCGCCATCCTCGACGTGCCCTCCAGGCTGCCGATCACCCGGGGGAAATCATATCCCGGCAAACGGATCGACGACACGTTGACCACCGGCAGCCCGGTCGCGCGCAGCTCATCGCCCAGCGCGGCGGATCCCACCCGCGCGATGATGCCGTCGAGCCGCACGCCCTCGGGTTTTCTCAACGGTTCGTCGGGCCCGAGCGGCTCGATGTGCACGTGCCAAGGCCCGTGGTCGCGGGCATACTCAAGGATGCCGGCGGTGATTCGCCGCCCCCATGAAGTCGAGGTCTCCACGCAGATCAGGATCGAGGGAACGCGAGTGAGGGGGCGCACGGTGGGGCGAAGGCGTTGAAGGCGGGCGTGGCGGCAAAAATAAAACCGCCGGCTTGATCGGACGAGTTCGCCACGCCGGGTCAAAGTCGGTGCCAGCGAACAAGGTATATGCGAGCCAAAACCGGCGAAAATCGGGATGGCGCTAAACTCCACAATTGATGCGCCTGCCTACATATTCGTCCGCGCTTCCGCATGCTATCCTGAAGCCTGTTTCAAAGCCCCTTCCTGTCATGAAATCCACGAGACGCGCATTTACCCTAATCGAGTTGCTCACTGTCATCGCCATTATCGGCATCCTGGCGGCGATTCTCATTCCCACCATCGGCCGCGTGCGCCTGCAGGGAAAGTCCGCCCAGTCCAGCGGCAATCTCCGCGAGATCGGCCGCGCCGTTATCATGCTGGCCGAACTCAACCGGGGCAAATTTCCCTCCGGCGAATTCGATCCCGGCACCCCCACCGGCGCGGTCCCCTACAATTTCTGGAAGGCCGAGCGCGGTGTTCCCTCGATCCTGTATCAGCAAACGGCCACCGCCCGCAAAGCCGAGTTCGGGGCGTGGTATGGCCAGCACAAACCCGTGATCGACGGCACCGTGCTCTCCAGCCCGCTGCGCGAAAGCGACGAGTCGGACGTGAAGTGCGCCATCTCCTACGGCTACAATTACGAGATCACCCGCAACGGAAAAAGTCTGAATCTAAACGCCCTTTATCCGATCTCGCAGACCATGCTCGCGGGCGACGTCTTCAAAACCAATCAGATGAGGGCCGGCACCCTGCACGCGCGCAACGGCGCCTCCGCGGAATACGCCCGCAACGGGCGCGCGCTTGTCGTCTACATCGACGGCCACGTGAAGTCGCTGCCCCAGGCCGAGGTGGACGAAATCAACGCCAACACGACGCCCAACGCCAAACGCGCCTGGGGCCTGTGATTCCCTGGCGTTCGCCCCCCGACCGCTCGCAGCCAACAGATCCGCCCACTCGCGGGGTTTTCCCTACTTCGCACCACGATGCCCGTCCTGCCCATGCCGGCCCCGCCGTCGGTCGACCAGACCAAGGCCGCCTACCGCAATCCGGTTTTGCCCGGCTTTTTCCCCGATCCGTCCGTGGTGCGCGTCGGGGCGGACTACTACCTGGTCAACTCCACCTTCCAATACTTCCCCGCCATCGTCATCTCGCACTCGCGGGACCTCGTGCACTGG
This sequence comes from Opitutaceae bacterium, assembly GCA_027482505.1. Taxonomy (GTDB): domain Bacteria; phylum Verrucomicrobiota; class Verrucomicrobiia; order Opitutales; family Opitutaceae; genus IMCC26134_A. The sequence continues at coordinate 2,532 of JAIXVY010000259.1, forward strand.
CGCCAGATCGGCCATGTGTTCACGAACCCGGAGGAGCTGGATCTGAGCGGCTTCCTTGACGGATGCGGCATCTGGGCGCCCGACATCTCCTATCACGACGGGCGTTTCTACATTTTCTACTGCCTGGTCCAACTGAAGCCGGATCGCACCGTGAACGTGCGCGGGAACTACATGGTTCAATCGCGCGACATTCTCGGCCCCTACTCCAAGCCCGTCCAACTGACCGGCGAAGGCAACGACCCCTCCCACTTTGTCGACGACGATGGCGCGCACTACATGCTCTACGCCGCGGGCATCCCTAGGGGCAAGGGAGTGAAAATCGCCCGGCTTTCCGACGATTGCACGCGCGTCGTCGGCTCGGCCGCGTGGCTGGAATTCGAGCCGGAAAAACGCGCGCCCGAAGGCCCTCATCTGATCAAGAAAGACGGCTTCTATTATCTGACCATGGCCGCCGGGGACGGAGTCTATCGCGGCCACCACCAGGTCGTCGCGCGATCCCGCAACGTGCTCGGCCCCTACGAGCCGAGTCCGCATCCGCCCTTCATCGTCGAGCGCTCCCCAGACGCGTCGTTCTACCATCACGGGCATGCGAAGCTCGTCGAAACGCCCGACCGCGGCTGGTGGTGCGTGTATCTCATGCGCCGGCGCATCGGCGGCTTCAGTCCGCTCGGGCGTGAAACGGCGATAGACCGGGTCGACTGGCTCGAAGACGGCTGGCCGGTGCTCAACCGGGGCGACGGACCTAGCGACCACGCCCCGCTGGCGGTTTCAACGACCCGGTCGTTTCGCTTCGACGCGACTGAGCTCGATCCGTCCTGGTGCTTCATCCGGCGTCCCCACGCGGATAGCTATAGTCTGGCGTCACGGCCAGGTCATCTGCGTCTGCGCGGAGGCTCCTCTGGGTTGGAATCACGGACCGGCGTGGGCGCGGTTTTGCAGCGCGAGGTTTCGCACCGTTACCACGCGGCAACCCAGGTCGATTTCTCGCCTCGGCCCGGCGAAGAGGCCGGCTTGGTTTGCTATTACGACACGGAGAACCACGCGCAGCTCGTCCTCGCCGATCGGGACGGCGCCCGCATTCTGCGGCTTTCGATGCGCGCGCGGGGCGTTTACGCGCTGATCGCGGAGATGCCGATCCACGGTGCTCAACCGGTCTGGCTAAGGCTCGAAGTGTCCGGCCTGCATCGCGCCTTCTCGTTCAGCCACGACGGGGACGCCTGGGTGCGCGCGGCCTCCCTCGGCGACTGCGCATTTCTCAGCGACGAAGGCACCTCGCAATGGGGCTTCACCGGCACGATGGTGGGGCTCTACGCCCGGCGCGCGCCGGAGCTGATGCCCTTGCACGCGGACTTCGCCCTTTTGCTGCTTTCCGAAAACCCTCCCGCGCCCAAGGCCTCGTAAAACAGTCCGGGACGGATGACGGTTTTCCGCCTCCCCCCAGTCCCTTCACCGGCGCGAAGCCTCGCCTCGCCCGGAAGTTCGCCCCCTCCAGCCTAATGTCGCCCCCAGCCGCTCCCGCCGCCGTCCAAGCCTACTCCGCGCCCCGCCGCCAAATGTGGTTCTGGGGCATAGGCACGATCGCGGACGCGCTCATGATCCAGACCTTCGCGTTGATCATGCCCATCTTCAACACGGGCTTCGGACTCGATGCGGTGCTGTTGAGCTGGGCGATCATGGTCCCGCGCCTGGTCGACGGTCTCATCGATCCGTTCATGGGCCATCTTTCGGACAACATCCAAACCCGCTGGGGCCGCCGGAAACCTTTTCTTTTCGTGACCTGCATCCTGGGCGCGATCGTCGTGGCCGGCATCTGGTGGGCCAACCCCGAATGGCCCAAGTCCTGGCAGTTCGCCTATGTCGTCGTTTTTGCCACCCTCTATTATACGACCTGGGGAACCTTCTCGATGAGCCACTACGCCTTGGGCTACGAGCTCACGGACGACTATCATGAGCGCGCCCGGGTGATGGCCATCCGCACCGTCTTCCTGCAGTTTGTGGTTCTGGCCGTATCCTGGACCTACTGGCTGGCGCTGCGTCCGGTGTTCGGCGGAGAGATCAACGGCATTCGCTGGATAGGCGGCGCCATGGGCGTTTTGATCATCGTCACCGGCCTCGTTCCCGTTTTCGCCTGCAAGGAACGCTTCGCCCGATCCAATCGCAAGCATCCTCCTATCCTCCAGTCGATGAAGGAGGCTTTCCGGCTCCCGGCGTTTCGCACCTACATCGCGCTGCGGTTTTTCGCCGCCTTCGGCCTCGTGGTGTTCAGCCAGCTTATCTTCTACGTGAACGTCTACCACGTCTGCGCGGGGGACAAAAGCCTCGCGACCAAGATCGTGGGCATAGGCACCATGCTCACCGTCGGCATTTCCGTGGCCATCCTGCCCTTCGTGCCGCGCCTCAGCCGCTGGATGGGCAAACGCAACGCCGTCATCGCCGGCTGCGCCATCGCCCTCGCCCAGGCCTGCATCGTCCCCCTGCTCTACAATCCGGCCAACCCCTACCTTCAACTCGTGGCCGCCGCGCTCACCGCGCCGCTCGTCGCCGTGGCCATCGTGCTTCGCGACGCCATCGTGCCCGACATTTGCGATCTGGACGAACTGGAAAACGGCCTGCGCCGCGAGGGCTTGTTCACCGCCGTCGTATCCTTCGTCTACAAGCTCGAGGTCTCCCTTTGCGTCGTGCTCGTCGGCTACATGCTCCAATACTCCGCCTTCGATCCGAAGGTCACGGTGCAGGCGCCCGAGGTGCTGACCCGCCTGCAGTGGTCCGCCTTTTTGCCCAACATCCTCTTCGCGGGCCTCGCGCTCGTCTGCGCCATACGCTTTCCGGTGACGGAGGCGGTCATGCGCGACGTGCGCGCCAAACTCGACGCCCGCCGCGCCTCCGCCAAAGAAGCGACCAACGCGCCCGTATCCGCGCCGGCTGCCTGAACCGGCCTCGCATTCTTCTTCTCAAAGGGACGGACAGCGTGCGGCCGTCGGCTTCAATCCTCGGCGTGGCAGACGTTCTTGCGGACGTCGATATCGGGCGCCTCATCACCGCGCGCCGGGCGATTCCATTGGATCTCTTTCGGCGCGTCCTCCTGCTTCGCAGGGTCTGGATCTTTTCCGCTCCCGCCGCCTTGTTACTCCCACCTCGATCATCCACATGCAGCCCACCCCGCCTCGCCCGATCAACTCGGCCGCCCGCTCCGTCTCCTTGCAATCGATGTCACGACGCGCGCTCGGTCTTCTAGGCGCGGCGCTCGGCCTGCTGGCGCCGTCGGCCGACGCCGGGTCGCCCCGTCCGGGCGAATGGGGTGATCAGGGCGACGGCGCCTACGCCAACCCAGTCGTCGCGGCCGATTTCAGCGACATCGACGTGATACGCTTCGGCGACGAGTTCATCGCCATGTCGTCCACTTTCCAATACAGCCCAGGCGTCGTTCTCCTGCGCTCGAAGGATCTGGTCAACTGGACCATCGCCGGCCACGCCGTGCCCGACGTCCGCCAGATCGGACCGGAGATGAACTGGGATCGCATGAACCGCTACGGCACGGGCGTATGGGCCGGCTCGATACGGCGCCACGCCGGAAAATTCTGGATCTACTTCGGCACCCCGCAGGAGGGCTACTTCATGACCACCGCGCCCGCCGTCGAGGGCCCCTGGGAGCCGCTGACGCATGTCTTCAAGGCCGAGGGATGGGACGATTGCTGCCCCTTCTGGGACGACGACGGACAGATGTATCTCGTCGGCACCCAGTTTTCCAAGGACCCGGCGAACGGGAAAAAATACAACATCCACCTCTGGAAGCTCACGCCCGACGGAAAAGCCTTCGTGCCGGGCTCCGACCGCATCATCCACCAGTCGCCGGGGAGCGAGGCCAACAAACTCTACAAGATCAACGGACTCTACTACCACTACTACAGCGAGGTGCGCCCCGAGGGCCGGGTCGTGATGATGAACCGCGCCAAAAGCCTCGAAGGCCCCTGGGAAACGCGCCAGCTCAACCACGCCACCCGCACGCCCAAAGTGGACCCGAACCAAGGCGGCCTTATCCAACTGGATGACGGTGGTTGGTGGTTCTTCACCCACATGGGCTCGGGCACCTGGGCGGGGCGCATGGCCCACCTGCTCCCCGTCACTTGGATCGACGGCTGGCCCATTCTCGGCCAACCCGGCCCGGACGGCATCGGCAACATGGTTTGGGGAGGCAAGAAACCCATCCTCGGGCAGGCGCCCGTGAAACGCTCTTTCAGCGAAAGTTTCGATTCCGCCAAACTCGCTCCCACCTGGGAGTGGAACCATTATCCGCGCGACGAAAAATGGTCGCTGACCGAACGCCCCGGCGCGCTCCGCCTTCACGCTTTTCGCCCGCTCAAGCCCGACGACATCCACAAGACCGGCAATACCCTCACCCAGCGCATCTACGCTTCCGAGCGCGGGCGGGTGACGGTCAAACTCGACGCCTCGGGGCTGGCCGACGGCCAAAACGCCGGGCTCACCTTCTTCAGCCGCCACGCCGGCTGGATCGGCGTGCACCGCCGGCAAGGCGAGACGCGCATCGTGCAGGTCGAGCAAACCCGCCGGAACCAAGGCCCCGTCCTCGCCGGAGCGCAGGTCTGGCTTCGGGCCGACATCGACGTCAACGGACTCGTCTCTTTCGCCTACTCGACCGACGGCCAGGATTACCTGCCGCTCGGCGAACCGCATCAGGCGGGCTGGTGGAACTACCGCGGCAACCGCATCGGCCTCTTCACTTACAACAACGACGCCGAGGCCGGTCACGTCGACTTCGAGGACTTCGACTACGTTTATTAGGAGAAGTCTCCCTCTTCGGCCGTCGTTCCGCCTCGGTTGTCACCGGGACCACGATCCACACCACGCACCAGACGCCTGACTCAAGCGCGGATACCCCGCTATCGCGCGGCCGTTTGAGCCCGAAGAAACCAGGCTGCGGGATAAAACGATGCACGATCACCGCTCCAGACCGTCCGCGACCACGCCTCGGCGCAGCCAAGGTTTCGCTTTAGTGCATTTGACGCCGGATCCCCCGGGCTCATCACAAGCCGATGCCCTACGATCCGACAAAAGAGCAGCGCGAGCATGATCTGACCATGCACGTCTTCACGATTTCCGCCGGATTGGTCGGCGTCTGCCTCACCGCGATCGGGCTGCTCCGCATTTTCACCGCCCACACCAAGATCACGACCATCGCGGACGAGTTGCTGGCGGCGGACGCCGTGGTGTTCATGGTGTGCTGCAGCCTCTCGTTTTGGTCATTCAAGACGGAGAATCCAAGTCGGCGGCGGATCTTGCGCCGCTTGATTGATACCCTGTTCATGGTCGCCTTGGCCTTCATGGTCGTGGTGTGCAGCTTGATCGCCTATGCGGTCATCTAGCGGATTCCGCGGGGTGCGGTGATCATCGGCCCGCAAGTCATGCGTGGCCCGAATCAGACAGAGAAACCACACGCCCCCTCTTCCCGCATATACCCACCACCCCAAAAATCCTTTGACATCGCACCACTTTTTAGTTTCACATTGAACCATCAACCCATGCCGACCGCCCACAAAGGCTCTCCCGCCGAAGTCGCCGCGCTCGACGCCTACATCAAATTGATGCGGGCCTCCGAGACGGTGACCGCGCGCGCCCACGGCATCATCGGCGATCTGACCCTGACCCAGTTTGGCGTGCTGGAGGCGCTCTATCACCGCGGCCCCCTTTGCGCCGGCGCCATCGCCGAGAAGATCCTCAAGAGCGCGGGCAACCTCACCTTGGTCCTCTCCAACTTGGAACGCGACGGCCTCGTCGTCCGCCAGCGCGACTGCCAGGACGCCCGCCGCGTCATCATCTCCCTCTCCCCGGCCGGTCGCGACAAGATCGCCGCGCTCTTTCCCAAGGTCGCCGCCGCGATCACCGCCGAGTTCGGACCGCTTTCGCCCGCCGAGCAGGCCATGCTCGGAGAACTCTGCAAAAAGCTCGGCCGCGGTCGCACTCCCTCCTCCACCGCCGCCCGCGAGTGACTTTTTTATTTTCCCGTTAGTTCAACATCAAACATAAATCCATCCCACACCTCCCGCCCATGAGCCTTCTCGCCCGCATCCTTCGCACCGACTCGACCACCGCCGCACCCTTGGTTTTGCGCCTGGGTCTCGGCTCCGTTTTCATCGCCCATGGCGCCCAGAAGCTCTTCGGCTGGTGGGGCGGCTACGGCTTCCAAAACACCGCCCGGTTTTTCGAAGCCAAGCTGGGACTCGCCCCCGGCTGGCTGCACGCCTCGCTCGCGGGCGGCGGCGAGTTCTTCGGCGGCATCCTGCTCGTGCTCGGCCTCCTTACCCGCTTCGCCGCCGCCCAGGCCGCGGTGATCATGGGCGTGGCGATCTGGACCGTGCATCGCTCGTCGTTCTTCGCGCCCGAGGGCATGGAGTATCCGCTCACGCTTCTGCTGGTCGCCGTGGCGCTCGTCCTGACCGGCGGCGGCGCGCTCTCCGTCGACGCCAGCCTGGCCAAATCGTCGAACAAATCGGGCAAGTAGGCCCGCCTTCCACCAGACAACCTAAAACCGCTCCCACCATGAAAATCCTCGGCCTCCACCACATCACCGCGATGGCCGGCGACGTCGCCGCCAACGTGGCCTTCTACACGCGCGTCCTCGGGCTGCGGCTCATCAAGCGCACGGTCAACTTCGACGACCCCTCGACCTACCATCTCTACTTCGGCGACACCGTCGGCACGCCCGGCTCCGCGCTCACGTTCTTCTATTGGGAGCAGCCGCGCGGCCGTCCCGGCTCCGGCCAAGCCACCGCCACGGCCTGGTCCGTGCCGGCGGACTCCGCGGACTTTTGGCGCGCCCGCCTGACCGCGCATGACGTGGCCTTCACCGAGGAGACACGTTTCGGGGAAACCGTCCTGCATTTCGCCGACCCCGACGGTCTCGGCCTGGAGATTGTCGCCACCGCCGAGCCCGACGCGCGCCGGCCGTGGACGCATCCTGAGATTCCGGTCGCGCACGGTCTGCGCGGCTTTCACTCCGTCACGCTCACCCACGCCGACTCGGGACGCACCGCCCGGCTGCTCACCGGCGCGATGGGCTACCGCGAGACGGCGCGCGCCGCCACCGCAGGCGGGGAAACACGCGTGCGCCACGCCGTCGCCGCCGGCGGGCCCGGCTCCTACGTCGATCTCGTGGCCGCGCCGTCCGCGTCGCGCGGCTCGCCCGGCGCCGGCACCGTGCACCACGTGGCCTTTCGCGTCGCCGACGACGCCGACGAGCTCGCCGCCCAGGCCGAATGGCGCGCCGCCGGCCTCCAAGTGAGCCCGCAGATGGATCGCAATTACTTCCACTCCATCTACGCCCGCGAGCCCGGCGGCGTGCTCTTCGAGATCGCCACCGACACCCCGGGCTTCGCGATCGACGAGACTGTCGATTCGCTCGGGACCAAGCTCCTCCTGCCCGCCCACTTCGAGCCGCATCGCGCCGCCATCGAGGCCAATCTCGTCCCGCTCCCCGCCTGACCGCCCGCCCTTTTCACCCACTCAACCGATACCATCATGAAAACCGTCCTCCTTGTCACCTCCAGCGCCCGTCACGAGGGCTCCGTCTCGCGCGCCGCCGCCGCGCGCTTTGTCGCCGCGCTCAAGGCGGCCAGCCCCGATCTGCGCGTCATCGAGCGCGATGTCGCCGCCCGGCCGCCCGCGCCGGTCACCGGCGAATGGACCGCCGCCCTCTACACGCCCGCCGCCGACCGCACCCCCGCGCAACGCGCCGTGCTGGCCGAATCCGACGCGCTGCTCGCCGAGCTCAAGGCCGCCGACGCGGTCGTGCTCGCCGCGCCGATGTATAACTTTGGCGTGCCCTCCACGCTGAAGGCCTGGGTCGACGCCATCACCCGCAGTGGCGACACCTTTGTTTACGACGCCGCCTCCGGCGGCTTCAAAGGCCTGCTCCAAGGCAAGCGCGCCCTCGCGATCGTCTCCTCCGCCGGCGACTACGCGCCGGGCACGCCGGCCGCCGCGATCGATTTCGCGACACCTTATCTGCGCTTCGTCCTCCAATTCGTCGGCATTGCCGACACCTCCACGGTCAACGTGCCCTTCCAAGCCGGCGACCAGCGCGCCGCCGCCACCGCGTCCGCGCACGCGAAGCTCGACGAGATCGCCCGCGCCTGGACCGCCTGATCCTCTCGCCCGCCACGCGGGCCCTTAGCCCATGAAACTCTCCGACTGGCCGCACTTTTTCCGTCCCGCGAGCGATCCGGCCGCGCCGCCGCTCCTGCTGCTGCACGGCACGGGCGGCACCGAGCACGACCTCGTTGGCTTGGCCGAGCGCGTTTCGCCCGGCTCGGCCCTGCTCGCCCCGCGCGGCCGGGTGAGCGAGCGCGGCGCGGCGCGCTTTTTCCCGCGCCTCGGGGAAGGGGTTTTCGACCCCGGGCAAGTCATCCCGCGCATCGACGAACTCGCGGAATTCACGCAAACGGCGGCGCGCGAGCACGGCCTGGCCGCCGGCTCGGCTCGCGGCCTGATCGCGCTGGGCTTCTCCAACGGGGCCAACGCCGCCGCCGCGCTGCTCCAGCTTCACCCCGAGGCGCCACTGGCGGGCGCCGTGCTGCTCCGCCCCATGGTGGTGCTGGACCGCGCCGCCCCGGCGGGCTCCCTGGCCGGTCGACGCGTGCTCCTGCTCAACGGCGCCCTCGACCCCATCGTGCCGGGAGACCACCCGGCGCGGCTGGCCGCGCTGCTGGGCGCCGGCGGCGCGACGGTCGAGACCGTGGTGCACCCGGAGGCCGGCCACGGGCTGGCGGCGGACGATCTGGAGAGGGCGCGCGCCTTTTTCCGAAACGCCTAAAACCCCTCCACGCTCACCGGCGCGGTCTTTTCCTGCTCGGCGGCCTGCTGGGCCTTGCGTTGCGCCTCCGTCTCCTCCCACCGGGCCTTGCGGGCCAGGAGGAGGTCGTCGAACCGCTTGTGGTAGACGATCAGCCAGTCGCCCTGGCGACGGGCGCGCAGGGTCTCCGCGCCCTCGTCGCCCAATTCATAATCGTAGCCGAGCACGGTGTCGGCGGGTTTCTCCTGCTCCTTCTTGGGAATACGGCGCCAGGTGAGGTTGCCGCGCATGCGCCCGAGGATGGCGTTGATTTCGAACTCGTTCAGCGGCTCGCCCACGCGGCGATACAGCTCCACGACCGAGCGACCCCTCAAGTAATACACATGCACGCGCCAGCCGTCCTCGTTGCTGAGCTGGCGATGGAGGGCGCTCTTCCAGAAAACCTGCTCCTGCCACTCCTCGCCTTGCGAGGGCAGCAAATGCGAGAAGGACGACAGGGGATTTTCTTTCTGCGCCCGCTCCCGCTCGCGCGGCGGCATGTCCTTGGGCCATGAAAAGATCTTCCCCAGATTGGGCTGAAGCATGCGCGCGCCCATCTGGTCGGGCGTGTCCCCGATGCGGGCTTGGGCGGAGCCGACTCCCCAAGCCAGAGCGCAACCCAGCCAAACCGCGGCCCCCGTCCGCTTGAGCATCGGGAAAGACAAAACCATCATGCAAAGACCGTGCGACCCGCGCCGCGCCCTCGCCAGCGCAAACTCCTCCCGCCCCCTTTCCGGGCGCGCCCCGATTCCCCGTCAATTTGGCCGGATGCGCGATTTCGCCAAAATGTCCTTGCACGCCATCCCGCGAAACCCTGTGTTCTCGCCTTTATTTCCATGAAAGCGACCATCAAAACCCAAGGTCAGCAGTTCGCCGTCACCGAAGGCGACGTCCTTTTCGTTAACCGTTTCCCGAACACCGAGGCCGGTTCTATCGTCGAGATCACCGAGGTTCTCTCCGCCGGTGAAGGCGCCTCCTTCAAGGTTGGCACCCCCACCCTCGCGGGCGCCAAGGTTACCGCGAAGATCCTCGAGAACAAGCGCGGCGACAAGGTCATCGTCTTCAAGAAGAAGAAGCGCAAAGGTTACGAGAAGAAGCGCGGCCACCGCCAAGAGCTCTCCGTGATCAAGATCCAGTCCATCA
>JAIXVY010000369.1 GCA_027482505.1 Opitutaceae bacterium
CGGAGATTCGCGGGCACGTCGAGGCGGTCATCCGCGCGACCAAGCTTTCCTGCATGCTCTACAACAACCCGGTCGCCTACAAAACCGACTTCCTGCCCGAGCAGGTCGCCGAGCTGGCCGCGGCCCATGCGAACCTCCACGCGGTCAAGGAATCGAGCACCGACGCGCGCCGCGTGACGGCGATCAAGGCGCTCTGCGGCGACCGTCTCACGCTCTGCGTGGGCGTCGATGACATGATCGTCGAAGGCGCCGAGGCCGGCGCGATCGGCTGGATCGCCGGTTTGGTGAACGCGTTCCCGCGCGAATCCGTCGCGCTCTACGAGTATGCCGTGCGCGGCGAAAAGCAGAAGGCCTTTGAACTCTACAAGTGGTTCCTGCCGCTTCTGCGCATGGATACCGTTCCGAAGTTCGTGCAGCTCATCAAACTCGTGCAGCAGGAAGTCGGCATGGGCAACGAGCGCGTGCGCGGCCCGCGCCAGGTGCTGGTCGGCGCCGAGCGCGAAGCGGCCCTGGCCACCCTGCGCGTCGCCCTAGCGAACCGTCCCACTCTTTCCTGAGCACCGGCGATGACTCTCGAAGGCCTTTCCCACTTCGGCGCCGCGCGCGGCGTCGCCGCCTCCCGGACCTTTGTCGCGGTCAACGCGAGCGACGGCTCGCCGTTGCCCGGAGTCTTTCACGCCGCCTCGCTGCCGGAGGTCGAGCAGGCGGCGCGACTGGCGGGCGAGGCTTTGGCCGATTATTCCCGGCGTTCGGGGAGCGAGCGCGGCGCTCTGCTACGCGCCATCGCGGCGCGACTCGAGGCCAACGCAGCCGTGATCACCGCCCGCGCGGGCTTGGAGAGCGCGCTGGCGCCCGCCCGTCTCGAAGGCGAGCTGGGGCGCACGTGTTTTCAGCTGAGACTTTATGCGGCGGCGGCGGAGAGCGGACTCGCGGCCGGCGTCCGCATCGACCACGGGGACCCGGCGCGCAAGCCGCTGCCCAAGCCCGATCTTCGCGCCATGCAAGTGCCGCTCGGGCCGGTCGCGGTCTTTGGGGCGAGCAACTTCCCCTTGGCCTTCTCGGTGGCGGGCGGGGACACGGCCTCCGCGCTCGCGGCGGGTTGCCCGGTGGTGGTGAAGGCGCATCCGGCGCACCCGGGCACCTCGGAAATCGTGGGCAAACTCATCCGCGAGGCGGTGGCGGAGCGCGGGCTGCCCGAGGGCGTGTTTTCGCTGCTTTTCGACGACGGCCACGAGGTCGGTGCGGCGTTGGTCACGAATCCGCGCATCAAGGCGGTGGGCTTCACCGGCTCGCTCGCCGGCGGTCGCGCGCTGATGGACCTCGCGGCGCGTCGTGCGGACCCGATCCCGGTTTACGCCGAGATGGGCAGCGTGAATCCGATCTTTCTGCTCGGCGGCGCGCTGGCCGACCAAGCGGAGACGCTCGCGACCGGCCTGCACGCCTCGGTGACGAATGGCGTCGGGCAATTTTGCACCAAGCCCGGTCTCGTGTTCGTCGAGGCGGGCGAAGGCGCGGAGCGGTTGATCGCCAAGCTGGCCGCGCTGATCGAGGGCACGGCTGCAGGCACGATGCTGACGGCGGGCATGCGCTCGTCCTACCTGAGAGGTGTCGCCGGGATCACGGGAGTCGCGGGCGTGGAGCGTCGCGCGGCGGTCGCCGAGACGGCCGGGCGCGCGGGTGCGGCTTTGTTTGTCACGGATGTCGCGACTTTCCGCGCGCACCCCGAACTGGCCCATGAAGTTTTCGGGCCGACGACCCTGATCGTGCGTTGCTCGTCGGTGGCGGAGATGGCGGCGGCGGCGATGGGTTTGGAGGGCCAGTTGACCGCGACCTTGCACGCGCGGCCGGACGAGCTGGCGGCGCGGCGAAACCTCGTCGACACGCTGGTAGGCAAGGCGGGGCGCGTGTTGTTTGGCGGATTTCCGACCGGCGTGGAGGTCGCGCACGCGATGGTTCACGGCGGGCCCTGGCCGGCGAGTTCGGATGGCCGCTCGACCTCGGTCGGCACGATGGCGCTCCAGCGGTTTCTTCGCCCGGTGTGTTACCAGAATTTCCCGGACGCGGCGCTGCCGTCGGAGTTGCGCGAGGAGAATCCGCTCGGGCTCGCGCGCCTCGTGGACGGGCGCTGGCAGGCGGCGAAATCGGACTGAGCTCAGTGGCCGGTCGGGCTGACGTGGCAGCCGCCGGCGCGAAGGGCGGCGATGATTTGCTCGGCGTGGACGGGACCGCGGGTGCGCAGGAGAAAATCGATCGCCACGGTCTGGAGCGGCTGATCGGCGAAGGTGCGCTGGTGGTGCACCTCGATGATGTTACCGCCGCCCCGGCCGATGAGCGCCGAGACCTCCGCGAGCGCGCCGGGGACGTCGCGGGTTTCTACCCGCAGGCTCACGATCTGGCCTCCGCGCACGAGGCCGCGCTGGATGATCGAGGAGAGGTTGAAGAGGTCGATGTTGCCGCCGCAGAGGAGGAGGCCGACTTTGCGGCCGCGCAGCCTGTCCCGCCTCTGCATCAAGGCGGCGAGCCCGGCGGCGCCGGCCCCTTCGACCACGGTTTTCTCGATTTGGAGAAGAAGCAGGAGCGCGTCCTCGATCTCGCGTTCGGAGACGAGCACGATGTCTTTCACATGCCCGCGAATCAGCGCGGTCGTGAGTTCGCCGGGCTCCTTCACCGCGATGCCCGCGGCGACGGTGTAGGTCGCGCAGGGCATGGGCTCGCCGCGCAGGCGGGCGGCCATGGCGGGAAAACGATCCGACTGCACGCCGATGAGCTCGATGGACGGCTTTAGCGCCTTGGCCGCGACGGCGATGCCGGCGAGCAGGCCGCCGCCGCCGATGGGGACGATCAAGGTTTCCAGCCCGGGCTGCTGGGACAGCATTTCGAGCGCGAGCGTGCCCTGGCCGGCGACGACCTCGGCGTCGTCGTAAGGATGGACGAAGACGAGGTCGCGCTCGCGGCAGAGCGCGCGGGCGAAGGCGGCGGCCTCCTGGAGATTTTCACCGTGCAGGATCACTTCGGCGCCGTGCTCGCGCGTGTGCCCGACCTTCACGTCGGGCGTGTGGCGCGGCATGACGATCACGGCGGGAACGCCGAGCCGTTTGGCGTGATAGGCGACGCCTTGGGCGTGGTTGCCGGCGGACATGGCGATGACGCCGCGGGCTCGTTCCTCGGGCGTGATGAGCAGGAGCTTGTTGAGGGCGCCGCGCTCTTTGAAGGAGGCGGTGAACTGGAGATTCTCGAATTTGAGAAACACCTCCGCGCCGGTGATCGCCGAGAGAGTGACCGAAGGCACGCAAGGCGTGATCGCGACATGGCCGCGGATGCGCGCGGCGGCGGCCTGAATGTCGGCGAAGGTCGGATTCATGGCTAAGGGGCGGGCGCGGGGGCGGCTTGGTCCGCAAGCGCGGAGCGAATGCTGCGTATGCCATAGACGGCGGCGATCTCGTTTCCGCCGGTGGCCTGGAAGCGAACCGTGACCTTTTGTTTGCCGGAAACAAGCTCGGCGGGCAGGGCGTAGCGGACATCGAAGAAGCGCGGTTCGCCGCCTTTTTCGACCGTTTGCTCGGCGATGCGTTCGCCATCGGCGAGAATCTCGAACGTGCGCTTGCGCCACTCGTCGCTCCAGTAGGTCACGACCAGAGCGGCGGGCTGGGCGGCGTCGACGGGAAGATCGAAGGAGAACCAGTTGCGTCCGCGCCGTCCGGCTCGGCCCATCGTGCGATCGGGGGACGTGTCCTCGCCCTGCTGGTTGAAGTCGCGCTCGGGCTGCATTTCGCCGGGCTGGGCATAGGCCACGGTGGCGGCCTCGAGACGGCGCAGCGCCTCGGCCTCGCGCTCCAGCTCGGCGGCGCGGGCCTTCCACTCGGCCTGGGTGAACAGATCCCAATACGCGGCGTAGGCGCGGCGGTGCAGCCGGTAGAAGGGCGTGAACTCGACGTCGCGGTCGCGTCCTACGCCTTCGCTGCGGAAGATCCCGGGGCGGTCGGCGACCGGGCGCAGCCAGGCGGAGATCTCGGGCTCGTCGCTGACGAAAACCGGCGCGCGCGATCCGGCGTCCACACGACGATTCTCCGGGCCGAGGTCGCCCGCGAGCACTAGCGGCCCCCAGAGCAGCGCGACGCGGCGCGGGTTGTCGGGCAAGGGCTCGGCGTGAAGGGTCTTGGGCAGGCGGAGCTCGACGCGGTCGCCGTCGCGCCACTCGCGGGTGATGCGAAGATAGCCGTTTGCCAGGACAGGCGCGGCGATGGGCTCGCCGTTGAGCGAGGCGGCGAAGCCCTTCTCGGCCCACGAGGGCCGGCGCAGGGAGAGGGTGAAGTTTTCCGGCCGGGCCAGGCCGAGGGAGAGCGTGGCGGCTTCGCCTTCGGGGAAGTCGGTGGCGACGGAGACCTTCACGCCGCGCGCGGCCCAGTCGGCGACGGAGGGTGCGTAGATGTTGACCCAGAGGGTGGTCTGGTCGGCCGAGACGTGGTAAAGCCCGTCGCCGTGCAGGGCGTGGCTCTCCATGCCGCTGCCGACGCAGCAGGTGAAGCCTCCGAACATGTCCTGATACTCGCGGGTGACGCCGCGGCCAACGGGGACCATGTAGCAGGTGCGACCGTCCTCGGGGTCGATGGAGGCGAGGATGTGGTTGAAGAGAGCGCGCTCCTCGAACTCGGCGTATTTCGCGTCGGGGCGGAGGGCGAAGAGCGTCCGCGCGAACTTGAGCATGTTGTAGGTGTTGCAGGTCTCGGCGGTGCGGCCATCGACGCGATTGCTCAACTCGCGGGGCGGGCCGAAATACTCGTCCTTGCCGTGTCCGCCGGTGGCGTAGCTGTGGTCCCGGGCGACGATGTCCCAAAAGAATTTCGCGGCGGCGCCGGCTTTCTCGTCCCCGGTCTGGAGGTGATACGCGAGGTCGCCGTAGAGTTTGGGCACCTGGGTGTTGGCGTGTTTGCCGGCGAGCACGTCGCGATGCTGCGCGAGC
>JAIXVY010000012.1 GCA_027482505.1 Opitutaceae bacterium
AGCTGCTCTCGGATCATGTGCGGGGCCGCGCCCACGCCTCCGCGCGCGCCCTGCACGATTTTCTCGGCGCCCCCCCGTCGCGCGCCGCCGCCGTGCTCGCCGCCCCGCCCGACGGCCCGGCCCTGCGGGATTTTCTCGTCGCCTACGCCGAGCACACCGTATCGCACCTGCGAAAGGCGGACGAGGAGCTGGACGCGCTGCGGGCCGCCGTGGCCCACCTCAAGGAGATCGTGGCGCGCCAGCAGACCCTCGCCAAATCCCCCCGCCGCAGCGAGTCCTTCGACCTGGAGGAGGCCGTGCGGGAGGCCTTGCTGATCGACAAAACCGAGGGCGGCCCCGCCCGGCTTCGGGTCGAGCGCGTGCGCGAGCATGACACGGACGGAACGGTCTACGCCGACCGCAGCGCGGTGGTGCAGATCCTCATCAACCTGCTGGCCAACGCCCGCGCCGCCATCGAGGCGGCCGCCCCCGCCGCGCCCTCGCTTCAAGTGCGCATCGGCCCCGCCACCCCCGCGCATCTGGCCCTCTCCGTGACCGACAACGGGATAGGCATACCGCCGGATCAATTGCTCTCCATCTTCAGCTACGGCTTCACCACCAAGGCGGGCGGACACGGCTTCGGCCTGCACAACGCCGCCAACACCGCCCGCCTCCTCGGCGGCGCCCTCCGCGTCCACAGCGACGGCCCGGGCAAAGGCGCCACCTTCACCCTCGAACTTCCCCGCCGCGCACCCGGCGCCGACGCCCATGACTCCTGACCCGAGACGCATCCTCATCGCCGACGATCTCCCCTCCATCCACGAGGACTACCGCAAGATCCTCGCGCCCGCGGTCTTTTCGCGCCCGCCCCTGCCCGCCTTCGCCGACTACTCGCCGCCCCGGTCGACGCGCGCCGACGCCGCCCCCGATTTCGAGCTGGCCTGCGTGCTGCAGGGCGAGTCCGCCGTCTCCTCCGTGGTCGCCGCCCGCGCCGCGGGGCGCCCCTACTCCGTCGCCTTCGTCGACGTTCGCATGCCTCCGGGGATCGACGGGGTGGAGACCGCCCGGCGCATCCGCGAGGCCGATCCCGAGGTGCAGTTGGTGCTCTGCACCGCCTACTCGGACTACTCGCTCGACGAGATCGCGCGCCGCCTCCCGGAGAGCGACGGCCTGCTGATCCTGAAAAAGCCCTTCGATCCCGTCGAGGTCCAGCAACTCGCCCGCTCGCTCAGCCGCAAGTGGCTCCTCGCCGCCGAGCACCGCGCCCTGCGCGCCGAGCTCGAGGCCCGCGTCGCCAGCCGCACCGGCGAGCTCGTCCAGGCCAAAAGCGATCTGGAACTCGCCCTCCGCGCCGCCGAGGCGGCCAGCCGCGCCAAATCGGAGTTCCTGGCCAACATGAGCCACGAAATCCGCACGCCGCTCAACGCCGTGCTCGGCATGGCCGAACTGCTCCAGGCCACGCCCATGACGCCCGCCCAGCGCGAGTTCACCGACACGATTCGCACCAGCAGCGACGCCCTGCTCGGCATCATCAACGAGATCCTCGACTTCTCCCGGCTCGAACACGGCCAGATGGAGCTGGAACAGGCCCCCTTCGACCTGCGCCGCACCATGCGCGAGGCGGTCGAGATCGCCGCGCCGCCGCAGACCCGGCACGGCCTCGCCTTGCGCCAGGACGTCTCCTCGGAGCTTCCCGAACTGGTTTCGGGCGACGCGCTTCGCGTGCGCCAGATTCTCGTCAACCTCGTGTCCAACGCCGTCAAGTTCACCGAACGCGGCGAGGTGGTGGTCGCCGCCTCGCCCTCCCGCTCCGGCGGCGTCCGACTCTCGGTGCGCGACACCGGCATAGGCATCCCGCGCGAACGCCAGGACAGGCTTTTCCAGGCCTTCAGCCAGGTCGACGCCTCCACCACCCGGCGCTACGGCGGCACCGGGCTGGGCCTGGCCATCACCCATCGTCTCGTCGGCCTGCTCGGCGGCTCCATCCGGCTCAGCTCCGATGTCGGCGTCGGCTCGGAATTTGTCGTCGAGTTGCCCCTCCCCCCCGCGTCTTCCGTCGCCCGCCCGGCGCCTCGGCCGGCCGCTTCGGGCTCGCCCAAGGCCGAACCGAACACGCCCGTGCTCGACGCGAGTTTCTCCGCCGCCTTCCCGCTGCGGATTCTCCTGGTCGAGGACAACGCCGTGAACCAGCGCGTCGCCAGCCTGCTGCTCCGCAAGCTCGGCTACGAACCGGTGTTTTCCAACAACGGCGCCGAGGCCCTCGAGGCCTTGGCGAAACAGTCTTTCGACGTGGTCCTCCTCGACGTCCAGATGCCCGTCATGGACGGCCTGGAATGCGCCCGCCGGCTCCGCGCCGACTACGCCGACACCGTGCGTCCGTGGATCGTCGCCATGACCGCCAACGCCCTCGAGGGCGACCGCGAGATCTGCCTCTCCGCCGGCATGGACGACTACACCAGCAAGCCCGTGCGCACGCCCGTGATCGCCGAGGCCCTGCGCCGCGCCCACCGGGAGCTCGCCGTCCTGCGCGGAAAAACGTCCGCTTGAGCGCCACCCGCCGTCCGCTCCACGCTCCCGGCTTCACGCTCCCATGACCCTCCGCGAACCCGAGATCGTAGAAATCGCCACGCCCTCCGGCCCCATGCGCACGCTCGTGTTGCGCCCGGCCGGCCCCGGCCGCCATCCCGGCATCCTCTTTCACTCGGAGATTTTCCAGATCACCGGCCCCATCCGCCGCACCGCCGCGTGGCTCGCCGGCCACGGCTTCGTCGTCGCCATCCCCGAGATCTACCACGAGTTCCTGCCCGCCGGCACCGTGCTCGCCTACGACCAGGCCGGCTCCGACGTGGGCAACCGGCTCAAGACCACCAAGAGCGTGGCCGCCTACGACGCCGACAACGCCGCCGTGATCGCGTATTTGAAAACCCACGACGCCGGCAACGGGCGCGTCGGCTCCTTCGGCCCCTGCATCGGCGGCCACCTCACCTATCGGGCCGCCCTTCATCCCGACGTCTCCGCCGCGGCCTGCTTTTACCCCACCGACCTTCACAAACGTTCGCTCGGCGCCGGCCTGAACGACGACTCGCTCGCCCGCGCCGCCGA
>JAIXVY010000004.1 GCA_027482505.1 Opitutaceae bacterium
AATTGGATTCGAGCGGCGCGAGGTGCGGATTATTCATAAGAAAAAAGTTTAGGATGGAGCGGCTGGGGAGGAGGCCGTCAGCGCACGGGGAAGCGGCTCTTGAGGGCGCCGTTGGTGAGGTCGTAAACGTGACCGTGGATTCCTATGCTTTCCTGGATCATCAGGACGCCCATGGAGCCGTTGACCTGGGTGCTGACGAGCCGACCGTGGTAGTTGATCACGCGTTTGAGGTTGCCGGTGTGGGCATCGTGGATGGCGACTTGGCCATTGGAACGCGGGGCGAGGGTGAAGACGGTGGCGGTGTTCATAGGATACGGCCCCATACTCTCCATCGTGAGCGTCATCTCCTGACGCACCCTGTGTCGCCGAACGCTTATTGTGAGCGAATCAGCACGCCTCCGCCCTGCGAGTGGTCGCACGCGCCGCCCGTCAAAAAAGTCGCAGGCCACTCGTGAACGCCGAGCGGCAACTCCGCACTAAATCGGCCTCGAAGGCTGTGTCTGGTAGCGTTCGATCATGAGGGCGGCCTCTGCGGTGATTTCCTGCCGGAGTTTCGCGGGCGCAAGCACCTCGCAATCGCTGCCGAAGCTCAGGATCCATCGGGTGATGTCGCCCGTGTCGCTGACGCGGAAATCCACCTCGATCTCTCCCGTAGGCAGGGTTGTTACCTGCTGCGTCGGGTGCCACATGCGCTCTTGCACGTGGTGGGCGCCGCGCTCGCTGATCCGCAGCTTGACCATGATCGGCTTCGCCTCGCTGGGGCCGCTGTGGACGCCGAAGGCCGACTGCACGTAGTGCTCGGGCTCAAAAACCTTCGGGTAGGTGAAGGATGTGTTCGTGGCTTTCGGATTGGAGAAGCGGGCGACGATGTAGGTGCGAATCGGGTGGTCGTCGGGTTTCCGGGCGCGATCCCGAGCCACGAGCACCCAGCGATCCGCCACGCAGGCGAGATGTAGCGGTTCCAGATCCAGCCGCTTGGTCTTCACCGGCTTTGAGCGCGACTTGTAGTCAATTACCAATACGCGGTTGTAAAGGAGGGTTTCGGTGATCGCGTCGAAAACCGCCGCATCGGCGATTCCGGCGCCCGGGGTGCGGAAGGAGATCAGCTTAGACGTGGGAACGGCCATGCCCAGACGTTCAGTCTCAACCACGCCGTTGCTGATGTTTTCGAGACTTTCCCGAACCTGATCGGCAAACTTTACGCCGTCAAAAACCGCCAGTGCCTGGCTGGCTACCTCCAGGGCAAGCTTATGGTGGTGCGTCAGCCCTGGGCCAATATTCAGGTAACCCCCCGGCTTTGCGTTTTCGATGAAGTAACCCTCTTTAAATCGGTCGTAGGCCACGGACACAAAATACGGAGCAAGACTGAGCGTCCTTTTGTATCGGTGAATCGTGCGCCGAGTAATTCCGGCGAGTTCTCTGAGTTGTTTCATGGTAACAACCCCACCTCTAAGCGACGCTGCGAGTAAGCACTGGTGAACGGCAACCAGGCGGCTCATCGAACTGGCGTAGTCGAATTTCTTTCCGAGACCATCCGTCATGGGATCGGTGCGTTTCGAGGGCCGAACGCCTTTCTGGGCGGCCGCAGCAGGTTTCTTGGCGGTGGTCTTTTGGCCTTTTCCCTTCGACGGAGTTTTGCCGCCCTGCTTCCCCTTGGTTATCGAGTGGCTCCCGGACTTTTTTCCAGAGGGTTTCGGGTTCGACGGGTTGGATTTCTTCCGGGGCTTTTTCATGTTTTAAAGAGTTGGGGGTATTCAGGCGGCAAACTGGAGCAGTGGGTTCTCGTGGTCTCGTGGACCGATGAAAACCGCGAGGTGGGCCTCGGCACGACTAAAGGCGACGTTAACCAAGCGTGCCCCCTCCGGGCCACGCAAAAAGCCACTGCGACCGTCCACCGGATCGAAGAGCACGGCGAGGCGTTCGCTGCCTTGGGCGCGGTGCACGGTGGAAACTTTGACTCCGCTCACTTTAACGGCGGCGAGGGCTTCTCGCAGTAGGCCTTGTTGAGCGCGGAAGGGGGTGAGAACCAGGATGTCCGATGGCCGTAGCGGAGTGGTGGCGAGCAGCGATTGCACGTGACTGACCACGGCGGCGACGGAGGCCTCGCGAATCGGGCCACCGCGGGAACGACTGTAACGACCGGGCTGTGCGATAGGAATCACTTCGACGGCGGGACGAGTGCCTCGGGCGCTCTCCCGGCGCGCCTGCCAGTCGAGGTCGGCGGCGGCCCGAGCGCACACGGTGAGGCGGCCCTCGTAGAAACGCTCGCCGACGACCTCGCAAATCGGGGCGGCCATGCGGGATTGCTCCCCGAGCAGGATGGTGCCCGAAGACTGGCCGAGATGGGGCCGCAGATCGAAAAGCGAGCGACCGAGAAGGGTTTTGGCCGTCGTCTCATCGGCGCGAACCACCGGACCGAGCTGGGCGGGATCGCCGGCGTAGAGGCCCTGCGGAGCGAAAGGCAGAAGGGCCAGCGCATGGGCGACGGGAAGCTGGCTCGCTTCGTCGATTACCAGCAGATCAAAGCCACGGGAAAGTTGGCGGATCAAGGGCGCCTCCATCAGGAGACGGGCCGCGGTCAGCGCGACGGCGCGGGCGTAGGTGAGGCTTTGCAGGACGGCGGGGCGGGATTCCCTTTTCTGGGACAAGAGCGGTAGAAGATGGGTGCGCGCCCCGTAGCGGCGACGATCCGCTTGGCGGCCCAAGCGGCGGCAGGCACGACGAGGAGAATCGCCCTGCGTGCCAAAGCCGCGTTCCGCCAGGGCCTGATCCACGGCGACGAGCAAGTGGTCCACGGCAGGGTTGGTGGTGGCGACGAGGAGGACGCGTTTGCCGGGGTTGTGCTCCAGC
>JAIXVY010000094.1 GCA_027482505.1 Opitutaceae bacterium
CATGTCGCCCACCGACCCGCTGCTCGCCTCGCCCACCGGCTCGGCCAACCGCGTCGTGCTCGCCATCGACCCCGCCGCCTACACGATCTCCGCGATTTTCGGTCACGCCTACTTCGCCGCCGATCTCGCCGGCTGGATGCCCGCGGTGGATTCCAGCGTGGCGCCTTCCATCATTACGCCTCCCGCGGGCAAACGCGTCGCCATCGGCGATGGCGTCACCTTCAGCGTCGAGGCCGCCGGCAGCCCCACGCTAACCTACCAATGGCGCAAGGGCGGCGCGCCGATCTCCGGCGCGACGTCGCCCGGCTACGCCATCGCCTCCGTGCAGGCCGCCGACTCCGGCTACTATGATTGCGTCGTGGCCAACGGCGTCGGCCAGACCATCTCCGTCGCCGCGCAATTGACGGTGCTATCGCCGCTCGAGGTCTGGGCCGAGGGTTTCGGGCTCGACGGTGGCGCGACCGGCTTCGCCTCCGCCGATGCGGACGGCGACGGCGTGCCGAACCTGCTCGAATATGTCCTTGCTGGAAACCCGGTCGTTTCCGACGCGGGCGTGCTCCCCGCGGTTACCTTGGTCGACACGGCCGGCGGCAAGCAGATGGTGTTCCAATATCGTCGCGCAACCGCCGCCGCCGCCGTGCCGGTAGCGGTCGAGACCTCCGCCGACCTCGCCACCTGGACCACCCGGACCGATGGCGTCGACGCCGAGGTCGAGATCATTCCCGCGATCGGCCTGTGCGTTAACGTCGACGTGAACAACGCGACCGCGAGCAACTACAGCGGCCTCGCCGTGGCGCCGGGCGGCGGCACCTTCTGGAACGGCATCACCACCACGAGCACCAGCCTGAGCAACGTGAAGGACTCCGCCGGCGCGGCTACCACGGTCGGCGTCGCGGTGACGAGTTCGGGCGGCTTCTCCGCCTGGAGCAACACCGGCGCGACGAGCGGCACGCCCAACCCCGCGCTGCTGATGCAGGACTACTTCTTCGGCTACACCTATACCGTAACGGTGAGCAACCTGGCCGCCGGCACCTACCAGCTCTACGTCTACGCGCATGGCGACGCCGACAGCCAGACCGCCACCGTCACGGTAGCATCGTCAAACGGCGGCGTCACGAAGGGCACCGCGCAGGCGGGCGCCAACACCTTCCGCGACGCCTTCGCGGCCAACGCCGAGGGTATCGCCTACGTGCGCTTCACGCCGACGGTATTGGCGGCCGGCACGCTGCAATTCAGCTCCGCGACCTACCTGAACGGATTTCAGCTCGTCGAGCTCACCGATCCGAACCACGAGACGGTGCGCGTCACCATTCCCTACGCCGGCGGCCGGCTCTTCGCCCGTCTGCGCGCTACCAATTAACCTTGCCGGCCCTGTCCGCCGCCAAAGGGGGGAGGGGCTTCGCCCGGAGCACCGCTTCTCGCCGGCTCTGGCCCGCCTGGACCGCTTTGGACAAGCGACAGCGCTACGACTGTTTAATCAACGGATCGGGAGCGGCTGAAGCGTTCCGTCGCACGAGAACGTGCCGCCCCGGGCGAGCGCCAGCTCCCTGACCAGGCCGGCGTGGCGCAGGCGAACGGGATTGCCGAGAAGGGAACGGATCGAGGCGGAGGCAAGCCGCCCGTCGCGCCACGCGACATCGACCTCGAAGCCGCCGCGTGCGCGCAGGCCTTTGACCGAGCCGTCCGGCCATGCGGAGGGCAGGGCGGGCAGCAGGTCGATGAAGCCTTCGCGATGCGACTGGAGCAGCATCTCCGCGATGCCCGAGGTGGCGCCCAAATTGCCGTCGATCTGGAAGGGCGGATGGGCGTCGAAGAGATTGGGATAAGCTCCGCCGCCTTGGGAGCCTCCCTTGGGCGGGGTCAGGAGCAGGACGAGGAGCTGATGCGCCTTGTCGCCGTCGAGGGCGCGAGCCCAGAGGTTGACCTTCCACGCCATGCCCCAGCCGGTGGAGAGCAGGCCGCGGCCTTCGAGGGATTTTTTCGCGGCGGCGAAGAGCGCGGGCGTTTCGGGCGTGATCTGCGCGGAGGGAAAAAGCGGATAAAGATGCGAGGAGTGGCGGTGGTTGTTTTTCTCGCGATCACGGTCCTCGATCCATTCCTGGAGCTGGCCGTATTTACCTATCTGATACGGGGCTATTTTTTCCCGCGCGGCCAGGACCTGCTCCCTGAATTCCGGATCCACGCCCAGGATTTGCGCCGCGGCGGCGGCCTGCGCGAAGACGTCGCGCACGATGCCGAGATCCATCGTGGGGCCGGCCACGCTTCCTTCGTGTTCGGGGGAGTGGGATGGGTTGGTGACGAGCCGCCCCGTCCTCGGATGCGGCACCAGCGTGTCGAGAAAGAACTCGGCCGCCCCCTTCAGCACCGGATAGTGTCGCTCCAAAAAGGCGCGGTCGCCCCCGAAGCGATAGTGTTCCCAGAGGTGGGTCGAGAGCCAGGCGCCGCCGGTCGGCCAGACTCCGGTGCCGGCCGAGTCCACCGGCGCCGTCGCGCGCCAGAGGTCGGTGTTGTGGTGCGTCACCCAGCCGCGCGCCTCATA
>JAIXVY010000475.1 GCA_027482505.1 Opitutaceae bacterium
CATGGTTCCGAAACGACGACGGTTCCGCTGCTACTGCGGACCGAGACCCAGCCGGTGCGCGGCGGCGACGCGGCGGGTGTCGGCGGGAGAGACGTTGGCGGGGGCGGCGAAGTCGGGCCAGCGGCGGAGGGCGGCGGCGACTTGCGCGATCACCTCTTTGGCGCGTCGGGTCTTGAGGCCGGCGGCGCGGGCGCAGGCGAGCAGGTCCTCGGGCGTGAAGGCGTCGGTTTTTCCCGCGAGCGTCATCTGGTGGCGCGCGGTCCACTGGCCGGCGGGGTTGTAGGCGTAGGCGACGTCGTAGGCGGGCGCGAGGTGCCAGCGGCCGCTCGGGTCCATGAGAAAGGCGATGTTCTTGGTGTGGTCGTCCTGGTTGCGCGCGAGGACGTTGAAGACCGCGCGGCGAAACAACTCCTCGAGCGAGGCGGGCGGTAGGGCGAGGGCGCGCGCGACGGCGAAGGCCTGCTCGTAGGCGTAGGCGCCGGCGGCGTTGAAATCGTAGTGCGCGAGGGCGCAGAGCGACTGGAGGTGGAGTTTGCGCGGCGCGCCGGCCGGGCCCTGCGGGCGGTCAAAGCGGCGGGTCATGAAGTGGGCGCGGCCGTTTTCCTCGAAGAGGCGGCAGTCGCTCATCTTGACGCCGGCGGCGCGGGCCATGAGGTGGTAGGCGTATTCAAGCCGCCCATACCCCTGCGGGTCGGCGAGGGCCTCCTTGTCGCGGTTTTCGGCGACGCCGTCGAACTTGAGCAGCCAGTGCTCGAAGCCGTGCGGGGCCTCGACCTGGCCGGAGCGGAATTCGCCGGTGGCGGGATTCCAGGCGACGACGGCCTTGGCGCGGGCGCCGCCGGCCGAGGTGCCGACGCGGAGAATGTTTTTGAGACCGGACATTTCGGCCGGATCGCGGCGATCTGGCCCGATCCTTCGGGTTAAAAGCAAGGCGGACTCGCTCGACGTGCTTTGGTCAGCACGCCTGCGCTCATCCGACTCGCTTTTCCCCTCGAAGTCTCGGGCCATCTCATCCGCTCCCGACCAAAATGTCCGGTCCAGCGCGGCGGCGTGTTCGACATCGGCGCGGGCGGGCGTGGTGGCGAGGTCGGCCTTGCGGGCGAGGGCTTCGTTGGCGAGGTGGACGAGCGCGGTGATGTCGAGCGCGGCGGCGACGTCGCGGCCGCCGCGGAGGGCGGGGCGAAACTCGAGCGCGCCCATGCCGCGGGCGCCGAGGTAGCAGAGGCGCTCGACGGGGTTGAAGTCGCCGGGGGCGCGACCCTGCGCGGCGAGCCACTGGTCGATGAGGAGGTTGCCGAAGCGGTCGGGCAGGGAGTCGGCGAGGAGGCCGGGCAGACCTTTGAAACTACGCTCGGGCAGATCGGGAAACGCGAAGACGCCGGCGCGCAGGGGCAGGGTGAGCGGCGAGATCTGGATGCCGCTGCCGAGAAAGGCCGAGGCGTATTCAAAAGTCCCTACGCGGCGCGCCGGGTCCCAGGCGAGCGCGCCGATGGGGCGATCCCAGAGCAGGACTTCGGCGACGGTGGCGGCGGCGGACATGGGAAGGAGCGGGGAGCAGGGAGCGGGGAGCTAGGAGAAGGGAGCAGGGAGCTTGGGACGGGGGACGAAGGGTGAGGACGGCAGGGGAGGCGGGCGGAGGATCGCGGAGACAAGGCAGGCTGGAAGCCTGCGCCACTAGGCGTTGGGGCCCCAGGTCCAGGGTTTTTGAGGCTCCTCGAGCGCGGCGGGGCTTTTGCGGCGACCGGTGGCGCGGCGGCGCTGCTTGCCGGCCAGCTTCACGAGTTGGATGGGGCTCGGGTCGGGGGCGGGGATGAAGGCGTCGAACTGTCCGAGCAGGCCAAGACCACGCAGCACGGCTATGAGGGTGAGCAAGGTGCCGCCGTGGCCGGTCTCGAGGTTGGTGATGGTCTTGCGCGCCAGACCGGTGGCGGCGGCAAGCTCGGCTTGGCTCAGGTTTTGGTTGAGCCGGTGGGCTTGCAGGCGCGCACCGAGGTCCTGCTGCCACGCAAGGTCGCTTCGCACTAAGGTTTCCACAGTGCGTGGATTAATGCGCTAATACTCGATTACGTCAATTTAAGAGTAATTATATGCTCTAAATAACGTTTAATTTAAAAAGTAGTATAATACTCAAAAAGTCGATTTATTGCTTATTTGAGCGTTAGATTACTCGTAAATAGCTATGATTTTTGGCGGTCTTTGCGATCGGAGATGGAACCGCTAAATTTCGCTAAACCACGCTAAAGAAGGAAATTACCTGGGATTACCCGAGGGCGGGCTGTCTGAATTTAGCGAGTGTTAGCGAAATTTAGCGGTTCTTAAGTCCGCTCAGGCGGGGTTGTAATCGAGGTAGGGGCCGAGCCACTTCTCGTGTTCGCCCAGCGGGATGCCGCTGCGGGTGGCGTAGTCCTCGAGCTGATCCTTCCCGAGCTTGCCTACGGCGAAATATTTCGAGTCGGGGTGGTTGCAGATGAAGCCGCTGACCGAGGAGGCGGGATACATGGCGCAGCTTTCGGTGAGCTGGATGCCGATCTCCTTTTCCACCGGCACGAGGTTCCAGATCTGGGGCTTGTGGCGGTGGTCGGGGCAGGCGGGGTAGCCGGGGGCGGGGCGGATGCCGCGGTATTTTTCGCGGATGATCTCCTGCGGGGTGAGCTTTTCCTCGCGGCCGTAGCCGCAGAGGTCGCGGGCGCGCTTGTGGAAATACTCGGCCATGGCCTCGGCGATGCGGTCGCCGAGCGACTGGACGAGGATGGCGTTGTAGTCGTCGTTCGCGGCCTTGAACTCGGCGGCGAATTTTTCGACGCCAGGGCCGGCGGTGACGGCGAACTGGCCGAGGTAGTCGACGCGGCCGCTTTCCTTCGGCGCGAGGTAGTCGGCGAGGCTGAGGCAGGGCTTGCCGCCGTCGTGGTCGAGCTGCTGGCGCAGGAAGTGGAAGGTGTGGAGGACGCGCGAGCACGACTCGTCGGCGTAGATCTCGACCGAGTCGCCGACGCTGTTGGCGGGCCAGAAGGTGAGGACGGCCCGGGGCTGGAAGCGGTTTTCGGCGATGATGCGGGCGAACATTTTCTTCGCGTCGGCGAAGAGCTTGGTCGCCTCGGCGCCGACGACCTCGTCGGCGAGGATGTCGGGGTAGCGGCCGTGGAGTTCCCAGGCGCTGAAGAAGGGGGCCCAGTCGATGAACTCCTCGTCGAGTAGTGTCTTTACCGATACGTCGGTGAAGACGCGGGTGCCGAGAAACTCGGGGCGCGGGATGTCGACGGAGGCCCAGTCGAACTTGGGCGCGCGGGCGCGGGCGTCGGCGAGGGAGAGGAGGGGGCGGCGGGAGCGGCGGCCGGCGAACTCCTCGCGCTGCTTGTCCTGGCGGACGGTGTTGTCGGCGAGGAAGGCGGGCTTTTGCTCGGGGGAGAGCAGGGCGCTGACGACGTTGACCACGCGGGAGGCGTCGAGGACGTGGACGACGCCGTGCGGATACTCGGGGGCGATCTTGACCGCGGTGTGGGCGAGCGAGGTGGTGGCGCCGCCGACGAGGAGGGGCACGGTGAAGCCTTCGCGTTTCATCTCGCGGGCGACGTGGACCATCTCGTCGAGCGAGGGGGTGATGAGGCCGGAGAGGCCGATGACGTCGGCGCCGACGCGGCGGGCCTCGGCGAGGATCTTGTCGCAGGGGACCATGACGCCGAGGTCGACGACCTCGTAGTTGTTGCAGGCGAGGACTACGCCGACGATGTTCTTGCCGATGTCGTGGACGTCGCCCTTGACGGTCGCGATGAGGAACTTGCCCTGGGCGCGGGTGGACTCGCCGGCGGCGGCGGCGCGTTTTTTCTCCTCCTCCATGAAGGGCGTTAGGTAGGCGACGGCGCGTTTCATTACGCGGGCGCTCTTCACGACCTGGGGGAGGAACATCTTGCCGGCGCCGAAGAGGTCGCCGACGACGCGCATGCCGTCCATGAGCGGGCCCTCGACGATGTCGAGCGGGCGCGGGTAGCGGGCGGCGTTTTGGCGGACCTCCTCGGTGTCCTGCTCGACGAACTGGTCGATGCCCTTGATGAGGGCGTGCTTGAGGCGCTCCTCGGCGGGCTCCTGGCGCCAGGCGTCGACGGGGGCGGCGGCGGCGACGGCGCCGCCGGCCTTGGCGGCGTCGAGCTCGGCCTTGATGGCGTCGGCCTTGACGATGAGGCGCTCGGTGGCGTCGGGGCGGCGGTTGAGGATGACGTCCTCGACGAGGTCGCGGAGGGCGGGCTCGATCTCGTCGTAGTTGCCGAGCATGCCGGCGTTGACGATGGCCATGTCCATGCCGGCGCGGATGGCGTGATAGAGGAAGACGGTGTGGATGGCCTCGCGGACGGGGTTGTTGCCGCGGAAGGAGAAGGAGACGTTGGAGAGGCCGCCGGAGACCTTGGCGCGGGGGAGGGTGGCCTTGATGACGCGGGTGGCCTCGATGAAATCGACCGCGTAGTTGTTGTGCTCCTCGATGCCGGTGGCGACGGTGAGGATGTTGGGGTCGAAGATGATGTCCTCGGGCGGGAAGCCGGCGACGTCGACGAGGAGGCGGTAGGCGCGGGTGCAGATGCGCACCTTCTCGTCCTTGGTGGCGGCCTGGCCCTGCTCGTCGAAGGCCATGACGACGGCGGCGGCGCCGTAGCGGCGGATGAGTCGGGCGCGGCGGAGGAACTCGGCCTCGCCGTCCTTGAGCGAGATGGAGTTCACGACGCCCTTGCCCTGGAGGCACTGTAGTCCGGCCTCCAATACGCTCCACTTGGAGGAGTCGATCATCACGGGCACGCGGGTGATGTCGGGCTCGGCGGCGATCAGGTTGAGGAACTTGACCATCGTCGTCTCGCCGTCGATGAGGGCCTCGTCGACGTTGATGTCGATGACGTTGGCGCCGCTCTCGACCTGCTGCTTGGCGATGGCGAGGCAGGCGTCCCAGTCGCCGGCCTTGAGGGCCTTGGCGAACTTGGGCGAACCGGTGATGTTGGTGCGCTCGCCGATGACGAGGAAGCTGGAGGCGGCGGATTGGCTCACGAGGAAGAGGAGTTTTTAACCACGAAACACACGAAAGGGGAGAGATCGGACGCGGGGAGGAAGACCGGGTAGTGAACCGCTAAAGAACGCTAAAGGGCGCTAAAATCGGCAGGTTTGTTTGGCGAATTCTAGCGTTGGTTAGCGGTTCAATCTTTTGGGGAGAGGACTGCTTACTTGGCGAAGACGGCGGGGAGGCCTTTTTCGGGGTCGGCGAACTCGATCGCGACGACGCGGGCGGAGGCGTCGAGGCGGAGGACGGTGAGCTGGCCGGGTCGGGCGGGGTAGCGGGCGAGGAAGGCCTCGGCGTCGGCGAGGAGGATGCGGTGCGGGTAGCGCTTCATCTTGGGCAGGGCGAAGAAGCGGCCGATGCCGGGCATGCCGTAGATGTTGGCGATGAAGACGGCCTTTTGCTCGTCGAGGAAGGCGGCGCCTTTTTCGGCGAAGAAGGCGTTGGCGTCCTTGCCGGCGGACATCTCGAAGCTGACGACGACGACGCGGACCGCGCCGGGCTCGAAGGTGTAGTCCTTCTCGTGCTGGTCCTTGGTGGTGAAGGTCTCGAAGGTGTCTCCGACCTTGTAGGTTTCGGCCGTGTCGGCGGCGCGGGCGGCGGGAGCGGTGGCGACGAAGCCGAGGCCGGCGAGGGCGAAGGCGAGGAGGGCGAGGAAGGATTTCATCGGGCGGATATTGTTTAAGGCAGGGTTAACCACTGAGGGCGCTGAGGAACACCGAGCTTGGTTTCAGTGAAACTAAGTGAACTCAGTGGTTGGATAATCAGGCCGTCAGCGGTTCGAGGCCGCTGAGGCGGAGGGCGGGAGGGATGTTCGGAAGGGCGCGGGGTTTCAGGCCCTGCACGGCCTTGGCGATGGCGGCGATGTGCGGGGGCGTGGAGCCGCAGCAGCCGCCGACGAGGTTGACCAGGCCGGCGTCGGCGAACTCGCGGAGGACGGCGGCCATGTCGGCGGGCGTCTCGTCGTAGCCGCCGAAGGCGTTGGGCAGGCCGGCGTTGGGGTAGCAGGTGACGTGGCACTCGGCGATGCGCGAGAGCTCCTCGATGTAGGGGCGCATGGCGCGGCCGCCGAGGGCGCAGTTGATGCCGACGGAGAAGGGGCGCGCGTGGCGAATGGAGTTGTAGAAAGCCTCGGTGGTCTGGCCGGAGAGGGTGCGGCCGGAGGCGTCGGTGATGGTGACGCTGACCATCACGGGCAGGCGCACGCCGCGGCGTTCGAAGACCTCGTCGATGGCGAAGAGGGCGGCCTTGGAGTTGAGGGTGTCGAAGATCGTCTCGACGAGAAGGGTGTCGGCGCCGGCGTCGATGAGCGCCTCGATCTGCTGGGTGTAGGCGGTGACGACCTGGGCCCAGGTGACGGCGCGATAGTCGGGCCGGTTGACGTCGGGCGACATCGAGAGCGTGCGGTTTAGCGGGCCGATGGCGCCGGCGACGAAGCACTTGCGTCCGGGCGTGGCGCGCTCGGCGGCCCGGGCGGCGCGGCGGGCGCAGGCGACGGCGGCGTGGTTGAGCTCGGTGACGATCTCCTCGAGGTGATAGTCGGCCATGCCGATGGTCGTGGCGGAGAAGCTGTTGGTCTCCACGATGTCGGCCCCGGCGGCGAAGTAGGCGGCGTGGATCTCTTCGATCACCGAGGGCTTGGTGATGCAAAGGAGGTCGTTGTTGCCCTTCAGGTCGTGGGGGAAATCCTTGAAGCGCTCGCCACGGAAGTCGGCCTCGGAGAGCTGGTAGGTCTGCACCATCGAGCCCATCGCGCCGTCGAGCACGACGATGCGCTTGGCGAAAAGCTCGCGCAGGGCGGCGTAGGACGGATGCTCGGCGAGCGGGGCGGCGGTGACGACGGCGGACATGGTTGAACGGAGAAGGAGGCGAAACGAGGGCGGACGGAAGGCGATTTTCCCTCTGAGGTCAAAAACATATCTTTACTTTCGAATATGTTGATATGTTGTCCGGCGGCTCCGGGTTTTTTCCTCAGGCGCAACGCGCGCGCACTATTCGCCAACTCATGAGGGTGAACAATGCTCGCGCGGGGCGGTCGGACGGTGGAAGCTCGGTCTCGTTCGCGTTCTTTTGCACGTTTTGGAAGTCGGGGAAGGCCGTGGGAATCGGCCACAGTTGCGCTGCGGTATCGTGTTACAAACTCCCACCTTGTCGGCGAACGACGGGGGCAGAGCCAATCGGGTTAGCAGCCCGGTGAAGGCGGGGGCGAGGTCTGAAGCACGGAGTCCGAATATCCGGTCCGGGACGTCTCACGCGTCGGTCGCCAATCTTTTGCGGGCGGTCGAACGCGAAATCTTCATCGCAAAATGAAGCGTGAGAGCATGCCGGCCCCCGGTCGTCTGCTCGCACCCAGACCACCGAAAGCCCATGTCCCGTCAGATCTCCATCCCGGGCGGACGCCTCGCGTCCCGCCCCCCTTGCCTCGTCGCAGGCGCCGCCGCCGCGGCGCTCGTCTTTTCGTCCGCGCTCGGCGCGGCCGTCGTCGACTTCGGCGACCTCTCGCTCGCGCCCTCGTCGTATCACGACGGCGGGCCCGCCACCAACGCCGCCGGCTGGACCAGCGGCGGGGTGGCCTTTGGCAACACCTTCACCGACTTCGGCGGCGGCTTCTCGGCCTGGGCCGGCTTCGCCTACTCCAACATCGCCGACACCACGACCTCGGGCCTCGGCGGCCAATACGCCGCCTACTCGCCCGGCGCCGCCAACTCGGGCGTGTATGGCCTGGCCTACTACAGCGCCTACGATCCCGCGCCCGTGATCGCGTTTTCCGGCCTGGTCGCCCCGCAATCGGTCCGCCTGACCAACACCACCTACGCCGCGCTCGACATGCTCGCCGGCTCCGCCTTCTCGAAGAAATTCGGCGGCGCGTCGGGCAATGATCCCGACTGGTTGACGGTGACCTTCACCGGCTACTCCGCGGGCGGCGCGGCCACCGGCTCGGTGACCTTTCATCTCGCGGACTTTCGTTTCGCGGACAACGCGCTCGACTACGTGGTCGACGAGTGGACCACGGTCGATCTCAGCGGCCTGGGGTCCGGCGTCGCCACCATCCGGCTGGGCTTCGCGTCCAGCGACACGGGCATGTTTGGCATCAACACGCCCACCTACGTCGCGCTCGACGATCTGACCTACGCCGCCGTGCCCGAGCCCTCGGCCGCCGCGGCGCTCGCCGGCCTCGTGACGTGCGCGGCCGTCGCCCTGCGTCGCCGCCGCGCCGTCTTGGCCTGAGTCGATGCGCCTCGCCCTCCACATCCCGCTGACCGGCCTCGCGCTCGCGTCCGCGCTCCCGCTCGCCGCCGGCCCCTACGACGGGGCCACCGGCGCGGCGGGCTCGCTGGCCGTCGCGCACACGGATCCGGCCATCGCGGGCTGGGCGACGGGCTTCGCCGATCTCGTGCGCGGCCCCGCCCAGGCGGGCGCGCCGGCCAACGGTTTTGCGAGCTTCGGCGCGGGCGACTACGCGCTCGGGCCGGTGCTGCGCGAGACGCCGGACGACGTCTACGACGTGGTCTCGCTGGGCGACGGCGGGCGCGTGACGCTGACCTTCGACCGGCCCGTCGCCGACGGCCCGGGCTGGGATTTCGCCGTTTTTGAAAACGGCTTCGCGGGCAGCTTCCTCGAGCTCGCCTTCGTGGAGGTGAGCTCCGACGGGGTGAACTTTTTCCGCTTCGACGCCTACTCCGAGACGCCCTCCGCCACCCAGATAGGAGGCTTTGGCGTGATCGATCCGACCAATGTCCGCAACCTCGCCGGCAAACACGTCGGCGGCTTCGGCACGCCCTTTGACCTCGCCGAACTCGCGGGCCGGAGTCCGCTGCTCGATATCCGCGCCATCACCCACGTGCGCGTCGTCGATGTGGTCGGCTCCATCGATCCCGCGCTCGCCTCGCGCGACGCGCTCGGCCGCGTCATTAACGACCCGTGGCCCACGCCCTTCGCCACCGGCGGCTTCGACCTCGACGGCGTGGCGGTGCGCCACTTCGCCGCCGCCGCGCCTACCGGCTACGCGGCGTGGCGCGCGATTTATTTCACCTCTTCCGAGCTCGCCGCCGCCGCGGTGGCGAGCGACGCCGCCGATCCGGACGGCGACGGCCGACCCAACCTCCTCGAATACGCGCTCGGCACCTCGCCGCGCGATGCTTCCGATGGCGGCGTGAACACGCCCGAGCTCACGTTCGCCGACGGCCGCCTCGCGCTCGCCTACGTCCGCCCCGCCAATCGGGCCGACGTGGTCTACGCCGTGGAGTGGTCCGCCGATCTCGTCTCCTGGTCCGCCGATTCCGCCCGCCTGGAGCTTCCCGTGGAAACCCCGCTTGCGGAGGGAACGCGGGTCGCCGTCGCGGCCCGGGCCGCGCTCTCCGCCGAACCGCGCCAGTTCCTGCGTCTGGTCGCGACGCTCGCCACGCCATGAAGACCCCGCGCCGCGCCTTCACGTTGATCGAGCTGCTCACGGTGATCGCCATCGTCGGCGTGCTCGCGGGCATCCTCGCGCCCGTGGTCGCGCGCGCGCGTCTCTCCGCGCAGACCGCGGCGAGCGTGAGCAACCTGCGCCAGCTCGCGGCCGCGACCCACGCCTACGTCGCCGACAACCGCGGCCTTTTTCCGCCCGCCATGTCGCTCGACAACCACACCCGCTGGCACGGCGCCCGGCGCAACTCCGGCGAGGCCTTCGATCCGGCCAGGGGCTGGCTCGGACCCTACCTCGGGCGCGACGGCCGCGTGAAACTCTGTCCGGTGTTCGCCACGCTTGAGGCCAGTCCCGAGTCCTTCGAGTTCGGCGCCGGCGGCTACGGTTACAACGCGACCTACCTCGGCGGCCCGGCCGCGCGCGGCACCGCGCTCGATCCCTTCCGGCCCGCGCGCTTCGCCAGCCTGCCCAATCCCGGCCGCACCATCATGTTCGCCGGCACCGCCCTCGCCCGCGCCTCCGGCCTGCAGGAATATCCCTTCACCGAGCCGCCTTCCTGGCTCAGTCCCGGCGGAGCGCCGGCCGGCCCCAGCCAGCCCAGCACGCACTTCCGCTTCGGCGGCAAGGCCCTCGCCGCCTGGTGCGACGGCCGGGTGAGCGCCGAGCGCCCGAATGGCGAGACCGGTCCCAACTACTACGGCGGCGACAACGCCAAGGCCGGCCTTGGCTGGTTCGGCCCGATGGAGGCGAACGGGTATTGGAATCCGTGGTATCCCGAGAATCGTAGGCCCTGATGTCGCCGCGCGTCCCGTTTCTCGTCTGGTTTTTCTGGCTCGCCGCCTGCCTGCGCGCGTCGGAGCCGGCGCGCGTCGTCTCGCAGACCGTTGGGAGCGACGAGCTCCTCCTCGCCGTCGCCGCGCCCGGGCAGATCGCCGCGCTCTCGCACCTCGCGCGCGACCCGGTGTTTTCGGGCGCGGCGGAGCGGGCGAGAGCCTTTCCGCAGATCGTCCTCGGCGACGCCGAGACCATCCTGCGCTTCCGCCCCACGCTCGCGCTTTTCGCCGACTACAGCCGCGCCGAGCTGGTCGAGCAGGTGCGCCGCGCCGGCGTGGAAGTCATCGTCTTTGACCGCTACAAGACGCTGGAGGACGCGCACGCCAACTTGCGCCGGCTCGCTGCCGCGCTCGGGCCCGAGGCCGAGGCGCGGGCGGAGCGTATCGTGGCGGCGGATACGGCCCGGATAGCCGCGCTGCGCGAAAAACTCGCCCGCGCGAGGCCGGTCCGCGTCATCGCGCCCTCGACCTACGGCGTCATCGCCGGGGCCGACACGACCTTTCAGGACCTGTGCGACCGGGCGGCGGCGGAGAATCTGGCCTCGACGCTCGGCGGCCTGCGCGGCCACGCCGCTCCGCCCGGCGAGCGGCTGCTGACCTGGCCCATCGACCGCGTGGTGCTGGCGGGCGACACCGCCGAGGTGGCGCTCGCCCCCTACCGCCGGCTGCCGCCCTATCAATTTATGTCCGCAGTGCGCGAGGGGCGCGCGGCGGTGATTCCGGGCTGGATGCTCGGCTGCGTGAGCCACCTGCGCGTGGAGGCCTACGAGGCGCTCGCGCGCGCGCTGCACCCGGAGGTTTTCGCCGAATGAGCGCCGTCCGTCGCGTTCCGGCCCTCGCGCTCGCGGTCGCCGCTTTGCTCGGTCTCGCCGCGCTCTCGCTCGCGGTGGGCGACGCGCGCCTTTCGCCCTCCCAGCTGCTGGACGGGCTGCTGCGGCGGGACGAGTTCGCCGCGACCATCGTGTGGAGCATCCGCATGCCGCGCCTGCTGGTCGCGACGCTGGTCGGGGCCGCGCTCTCGGCCAGCGGCCTCGTGATGCAGGCCTATTTTCGCAACGCGCTGGCCAGCCCCGGTCTGCTCGGCGTGAGCGCGGGCGGGGCGGCGGGCGCGGTGGTGGCGATAGGCTGCGGACTGGCCGCGGTGTCGCTGCTCACGGTGCCGCTCTTCGCCGTGGCGGGCGCGCTGGCCGCGACCGGCGCGGTCATCCTGCTGGCGCGGCGCGGCGCGAGCACGGAGCGCCTGCTGCTCGCGGGCGTGGCGCTCAACGCCCTGCTCGGCGCGGTCACCAGCTACGTGCTCTCCGCGCACACGATCACCTACGAACGAAACGCGCAGATCCTCTTCTGGCTCATCGGCGGACTGGAGGACCGGACCTGGGAGCACGTCTGGATGGCCGCGCCCGTGTTGCCCGCCGCGCTCCTGCTGTTGCCGCTGGGGCGCCCGATGGATCTGCTCAGCCTTGGCGCGGAGGAGGCGCAGAGTCTCGGCGTGGACGTGCGCCGCCTGCGCTGCCGTCTGCTCGCGCTTTCGACCGTGCTGACCGCGCTCGCGACCGCGGTCGCGGGCACGGTGGGCTTCGTCGGCCTCGTCGTGCCGCATATCCTGCGCTTGCTGGTCGGGCCCGAGCATCGCCGCCTCGTGCCGCTCTCGCTCGTCGCCGGCGCGGCCTTCGTGGTTGGGTGCGACCTGCTCGGCCGCGCCTCGGGCGATCTGCGGCTAGGCATCGTGACCGCGCTCATCGGCGGACCGTATTTCCTGTGGCTGCTGCGGAGGGACGAGCGATGAGAACCAAGCCGTTTTCAACCACGGATGGCACGGATGGGCACGGCTATCGGAGATGGAATTGGACGCTTGTGGCTCTATCCGCGGCTATCCGCGAAATCCGTGGTCGAAATGATTTGGAGGAGCCGCGATGAACCCCGCGCTCTCCTTGGAAAACGTCTCCGTGCCGGGGCGGCTGCGCGCGCTGAGCCTGGCGGTCTCGCCTGGTCGTCTGGTGGGGCTGGTCGGCCCCAACGGCTCGGGCAAGTCGACCCTGCTCGCGGCGGCGGCGGGCCTGTTGCCCGTGGCCGCGCCCGGCGTGGTGCGCTGGGGCGGCGAGGCCTTGGAGAGAATCCCCGCGCTGGAGCGCGGCCGGCGCGCGGCGTGGGTGCCGCAGGAGGCGCGCTTCGATTTTGGCTTCAGCGTGCGCTCGGTCGTGGGCCAGGCGCGCTACGCCCATGGCGACGACGCCGCCGGCGTGGAGGAGGCGCTGGCGCGCTTCGGCCTCGCGGCCATCGCGGAGCGTCCGGTGGACCGGCTCTCCGGCGGCGAGCGCCACCGCGTGCTGCTTGCCCGCGCGTGGGCCACGGGCGCGGCCTTGCAGCTCTGGGACGAGCCGCTGGCGGCGCTCGACCCGCGTCATGCGCTGGAGACGCTCATGCTCGCGCGCGAGATGACCCGGGCGGGCCGCGCGCTGGTGTTTTCCCTCCACGATCTGCGCGTGGCGCACTGTCTGGACGAGGTCGTGGTGCTGCACGAGGGACGCCTGCGCGCCTCGGGCCCGCCCGACGTCGTGCTCACGCCGGAACTCCTGCGCGAAGTGTTCGGCGTGACCGCGCGCGTCGAGCCCGGCCTAACCCTGTTTTTATGAAGAAGAGCTACCACACCGAGACCGAGGCGGAGCACCGCGAGCGCATGCGCGAGCTGCAGGAGGAGATACGCGCGAAGATGCGCGCGGCGAAGGACCGGCGCGGGCTGATCCTTTGCCACACCGGCGACGGCAAAGGGAAGACGAGCGCGGCCTTCGGCATGGTGGCGCGCCAGCTCGCGCACGGCAACACGGTCGCGGTGGTGCAGTTCATCAAGGCCAGCAACGACCACGTGGAGCGCCTGCTGCGCGGGCCGCTGCTCACGTGGAACCACTACGGCGAGGGCTTCACCTGGGACACGCAGGACAAGGCGGCCGACATCGCCTGCTGCCGCCGCGGCTGGGCGCGGGCGCTCGAGCACCTGGCGAATCCGGAGATCGATTTCGTGTTGCTCGACGAGTTGAACGTCGTGCTCCAGCTCGGCTACCTGCCGGTGGAGGAGATCGTGGCGGGCTTGCGGACGAAGCGCGCCGACCAGCACGTGGTGCTGACGGGTCGCGGCGCGCCGCCGGAGATCGTGGCGCTGGCCGACCTCGTGACCGAGATGCGCTGCGTGAAGCATCCCTTCGACGCCGGCGTGCCGGCGCAGGCGGGCATCGAGTTTTGAGACTGGTCGCGTCGGGCGCGTTCAGACGACCGGCGGCTCGGCCGCGGGGCGCAGCTCCATCCAGAAGCGGCTGCCGGATTGCCCGTCCGACTCCACGCCGACGCGCCCGCCGAGGCGTTCGACCGCGCGTCGCACGATGGAGAGGCCGATGCCGGTGCCGGCGAAGCGGCGCGAGGGTTGCAGGCGTTCGAAGACCTTGAAAAGGCGGCCGTGGTGCGCGGGGTCGATTCCGATGCCGTTGTCTTCGACCACCACGCGGAAGAAACCGCCGCGGGGCTCGGCGAAGACGCGAATGCGCGGCTCCACCCCGGGGCGGACGAACTTGAGCGCGTTCACCAGCAGGTTGATCATCGCCTGCTGGATCGGCGAAGGATGGCCCAGGACGGAGGGGAGGGGATCGATGATCTCGATCCGGCGGGCCTGGTCGGCGAGCACGGGGTGCCCGCGCACGCAGTCGCGGACGAGAGGCCCGAGGTCGACGGGCCCCAGGACGAGCTGCTCGCGGCTTACCCGGCTGAGCGCCAG
Organism: Opitutaceae bacterium; assembly: GCA_027482505.1. Lineage (GTDB taxonomy): Bacteria > Verrucomicrobiota > Verrucomicrobiia > Opitutales > Opitutaceae > IMCC26134_A. The sequence goes on from JAIXVY010000475.1 coordinate 14,037, forward strand.
GAGATCCTCGATCATCTGGCTCATGCGCTCGCCTGAAGAGACCACCCGTTGCAAATGGTCTTTCGCCTCCGGGTCGAGCGCGGCGCCGTGGTCCTCGAGGACGACGCGGCTGAAGCCGATCATGGAGCGCAAGGGGCCCCGCAGATCGTGCGAGACGCCGTAGTTGAACTCCTCCATCTGGCCGAGCAGCTCGGTGAGCGACGCGGTGCGCTCCGCCACCTTTTGCTCCAGTTCGGCCTTGGCGGCGAAGAGCGCGGCCTCCGCCTGGAGGCGTTCCTGCAGTTGTTCGCGCAGCCGGCGGTGGGTTTCGCGCAGGGAGGCGGCGATGGCGCTCGTCTCGGCCAGCGCGGTGCCGGAGGGGAGGAGGTCTTCGCCGGCGGCGATTTTCCTGGTGTCGGCGAGCAGGGCGTCGACGTCGCGCAGCGCGGAGCGGGATATCCACCAGGCGACGCCGGTGGCGGCCACGAGGATGACCAGGCAGGTGAGGAGGCCGGTCGCTATAAGGCGGCGGGCGGAGGTCTGCAGCGCTGCCTGCGGCGCGCCGGCGGCGATCGACCAGCCGATGCGCGGGACGGGCACGACCGCCCCGAGCACGTCGATACCCTCCAGGGTGCGGCTGCGCAGGAAGGTCTCGCGGCCGATCCGCACGGCGGCGGCCACCTCCGGGGAGGGGGCGCGGCCGACGAAGCTCTCCGCCGAGGCGCTGCGCGCGAGGATGATGCCGTTTCGGTCGATGACACCGAACACGTAACCCTTCGGGGCGGAGGAGACGAAGGTGCCCTCGGCGAGCTCCTCGGGGCTGGCGGCGAGCGAAAGGAAATAGCGGGGATGGGGTCCTGCGGGGAGGCCGACGCTCACGAAAACCACCGGCCGTTTCACGACCGGACCGAAGATCAGGTCGGACACGTAGGTGCGGCCGCTCGTCACGACCTCGAAGGCGTCGGGCGCGAAGGGCACGAGGGGAAGCGGCGAGCCGGCGGGGGCTCGGGTGTTGATCAGCTGCTGCCCGTCGGGGGTGGAGACGACGAACCAGCGCCGTCCGGGCTTGGTGGCCTCGCGGGCCCGGATCGCGAAAGCCTCGATGTCGTCGCGCTCGAGCTCGCCCGCGGCGACGATGCCCGCGAGCAGCGCCTCCATGTTGGCGACGCGCTGCTCGACGAGAGCCGCGGTGGCGCGGGCGGTGTTGCCCAGCTCGCGGTAGACGGCGTCGCGCTCGTTTTTATAGGCCTGCCAGACCAGCAGGCCGGCGAGGACGGCGAGCGAGGCGGCCACGAGAAAAACCATCAGCAGGAGTCGGCCGCGCAGGGATCGGCTAAGGGCTAAGGGCATCGGGGCGCGGGTGAATCCGCGGAAATATAGACGGACCAAAGGTCGCCGCAAGGCGGGCGATGGCTAGTCGTTGAATTGCTGGCGCGGATTTGTTTCGAGGAATTGTTCGATGAAACGGGCGAAGGTGGAGCCGAACTCCTCGCGCTTTTTTTCTCCCATGCCGAAAATGCCGTTCAGGTCCTGTTCGCGCGTCGGGTATTCGCGCGCGAGCTGGCGGAGGGTCTTGTCGCCGAAGATGACGTAGGCCGGCACCTCGCGCTCGTCGGCGAGGCGCTTGCGAAGCTTCTTGAGCTCGGCGAGCAGGATCTCGTCGCAGGCGACGTCGCCCTCGCGCTTGATCGGGGAGCGCCTGGCCTTGGGCGTTTGTTCGGAGGGTTTGGTGAGGGTGACGGCGCGGCGCGACTTGAGCACGTCGAGACCCTCGGGCGTGAGTTCGAGCGTGGGGTATTCCCCGCCGCCGGCGCAGACGTAGCCGAGCCTCTGCAACTCGCGGCCGACCGAGACCCAGTGGTGGCGCGAGAGGTCGCCGCCTATGCCGTAGGTGCTGAGGCGGTCGTGGCCCCAGCGCTCGATCTTCTCGGTCTTGGCCCCGACGAGCACCTCGACGACGTGGTTGAGCCCGACGCCGAAGCGCGAGGCCTGGCGGCAGCGATAGACGCAGGAGAGGAATTTCTGCGCGTGGACGGTGCCGTCGTAGGTCTCGCGCGGCTCGTTGCAGTTGTCGCAGCCGGCGCAGTTGTCGTGCGGAAACGTTTCCCCGAAGTAGGCGAGGAGCTCGCGACGGCGGCAGGCCGTGCCCTCGGCGTAGTGGGACATTAGCCGGAGCTGCACGCGCGCGCGCTTTTGCTCCTCGGCGTCGGTCATCTCGTCGATGAAATGGGTCTGCTTCGCGATGTCGCCCCCGCTATAGAGCAGGAGGCAGTCTCCGGGGAGTCCGTCGCGGCCGGCGCGACCGGTTTCCTGGTAGTAGCCCTCGATGTTCTTCGGCAGGTCGTAGTGGATGACCCAGCGGACGTTGGGCTTGTTGATGCCCATGCCGAAGGCGATCGTCGCGCACATGATCTTCGTCTCGTCGCGGAGAAAGAGCTCCTGGTTGCGGGCGCGTTCGCCGGCCTCGAGCCCGGCGTGGTAGGGCTTGGCCGAATACCCGCGGCCGACAAGGGCCTCGGCGGTGCGCTCGGCGGCGGCGCGCGAGGCGTGGTAGATGATGCCGCTCTCGTCCTCGCGGCGCTTCACCCAGTCGATGATCTGCTTCAGCGGCTCGTCCTTGGGCAGGACCTTGTAGGTGAGATTGGGACGGTTGAAGGAGGCGACGAAGATCTCCGGCGAGCGCAGGCGCAGGTGTTTGACGATGTCTTCTCGCACGCGCTCGGTGGCGGTGGCGGTCAGCGCGATCACCGGCACGTCGGGCAGGAGATCGCGCAACTGGGCGATCTGGCGGAATTCAGGACGAAAATCGTGTCCCCATTCGGAGACGCAGTGGGCCTCGTCGATCGCGAGGCAGGCGATATTCCACGCCCGCAGGTTTTCCTTCCAGTTGTCCAGCATCAGCCGCTCGGGGGCGACGTAGAGGAGACGAAACTCGCCGCGGTGCAGGCCGGCGAGGCGCGACCGCGCGGTTGCGGAGTCGAGCGAGGAATTGAGAAAGGTGGCGGCCACGCCCGCGGCCTGCAGTTGATCCACCTGGTCCTTCATCAGGGCGATGAGCGGCGAGACCACGACGGTGAGGCCGGCGCGGTGCAAGGCCGGCAGCTGGAAGCACATGGACTTGCCGCCGCCGGTGGGCAGCAGCGCGAAGACGTCGCGGCCGGCGAGGGAGGTTTCGATGATCTCGCGCTGGAGCGGACGGAAGCCGTCGTAGCCGAAAACGGTGTGGAGGGAGTGGAGCAGTTCTTCGAGGGACGGCACGGGCGCGGGTGCCGAAGATCGAATGCGCGCGCGCCCAACATCCAACCCCGAATTCAGTTTTCGCTTCATTCGCCGCGTCGGACGACCACGCGGGCGCGACTCCTTCTCGGCGCCCTGCCCAGTCGGCTCGCCGGAACCCGGGCCGTGTAACCCAATAGGTTACACGGCCCGGACGCGGTTCGCTCGAAATTGCCCTGAATTGCCAATAAACGAGCATTATCTATCAAAATCTAGCACGCAGGAGGTGCGATGACGGAGTAGGATGGCGGCATGAAATCCATGGCCCGCCCCGCCTGGGACCGCTCTGCCGGCCAACCCCTCGCCCCTGTCCGGAGCGCCTGAGATCGTCCCCATGGCCACCGTCTCTCCGCTTCCCCCGCCCGCCCCGCATCGCGTCGAGATCGAGCATCAGGTGCGCCGCGCCGTCTACGCCCGCCTGGGCCGCCCGCCGCCCCGCGCCGCCGCCGCGCCGAATCCGCTGCTGGTCAACATCAGCGCCCGCCACTGCCACCTCACGCCCGCGGCGGTCGAGACCCTCTTCGGCAAGGGCCGCGCGCTGACGCCGATGAAGTGGCTGTATCAAAAGGATCAATACGCCGCGCACGAGTCCGTCACCCTCATCGGCCCGCGCAGCCGCGTCATCTCCAATCTCCGCATCCTCGGCCCCTGCCGCGATCTCAACCAGGTCGAGCTCGCCTACACCGACTCCATCGCCCTCGGCTTCGACATCCCGGTGCGCCAGTCGGGCAACATCAAGGGCACGCCCGGCTGCATGCTCATGGGCCCGGCGGGTTTCCTCGAGCTCGAGGAGGGCGTGATCCGCGCCGCCCCGCACGTCCACATGCACCCGGACGACGCCGCTTTCTACAAGGTGAAACAGGGCGATTTCATGAAGCTCCGCGTCGGCGGCGATCTTGGCATGACTTTCGACCGTCTCCTCGTGCGCGTGCACAAGGATTTCAAGCTCGAGGTGCACATCGACACCGACGAGGGCAACGCCTGCGGCCTCGGGCCCGGCGTTCCGGTCGAGTTGACCAAGTAAACGCCGGCCGCGCCTCCCCGTTTTTCCCGAACCGCCAACCCACCCATCTCAGAAAACCCTCCCAACCCAAGTCTCCCATGAGTGATTCCATCGGCATGATCGAAACCCGCGGCTACGTCGGCTCCGTTGAAGCCAGCGACGCCATGGTCAAGGCGGCGAGCGTATCGCTCGTCCGCACCGTCCAAATCGGCGGCGGCCTCATCACCGTCGTCGTGAAAGGCGACGTCGGCTCCGTGAAGGCCGCGGTCGACGCCGGCGCCGAGGCCGCCAAGCGCGTCGGCGAACTCGTCGCCTCCCACATAATTCCCCGCCCGCACGCCGACCTGCTAAAGCAGGCGGGCCTGTAAAATACCAACCCGGGCCGCCGCCTCCTCGCGCTCCGGCCCCTTAAATTTCCCCGCCCACCCTCAACTCCCTCCCCGCCATGGCCCAACTCGCCCTCGGTATCATCGAAACCAAAGGTTTCATCACCCTCCTGGAGGCCGCCGACGCCGCCCTCAAATCCGCCAACGTCACCATGACCGGCTACGAAGCGGTCGGCAGCGGCTACGTCGCCGCCATGTTCCGCGGCGATGTCGCCGCCGTGAAGGCCGCGGTCGACGCCGGCGCCGAAGCCGCCAAGCGCATCGGCGAAGTCATCTCCGTGCAGGTCATCCCGCGCCCGCACGACGAACTCGCCGGCCTCGGCAAGTGGCTCGCCGCCCCTGCCGCCTGAGCCGCGCCTCCGCCCCCTTTTGGACGAGCGAGTCGTGACGCGCGTCCAAATCCGCGGGGTGGCGGTTCCCCTGCCGTCGCCCCGTTCCCCCCTTTCCCCGCTGCCGCCCCGCTCCGGTCCCCCGCCATGAACATCCTCGTCGCCAACCTCGGCTCCACCTCGTTCAAATACCGCCTCTTCCGCTTCGACGGCTCTCAAGTCTCCGCCGTCGCCAAGGGCGGCTACGAGCGCGTGACCGACTACGGCCAGGCGATCGACGACTGCCTCGCCGCGCTCAGGGCGGAGGGCAAACTCCGCTCCGAAGCCGACCTCGACGCGGTCGCCTTCAAGACCGTTTTCGGCGGCTCGCTCACCGGCTGCGTCGAGGCCGACGAGAGCGTGGAAAAAGCCCTGCTCGAAAGCGCCGACCTCGCACCCGCGCACAACCCGCCCTACGCCGCCGGCATCCGCCGCTTCCGGGAAAAATTCCCCGCCGTCCGCCGCGTCGCCCTCTTCGAGACCGCCTTCTACCAGTGGCTCCCGGAGCGCACCCACCGCTACGCCGTCCCCGAGACCTGGTATAAGGCAGGCGTCCGTCGCTATGGTTTCCACGGCGCGAGTCACAAGTTCTCCGCCGAACGCGCCGCCGAACTGCTCGACCGCCCCGACGTCGCCGAGATCACCCGCGCCCTCTACCAGGCCGGACCGCGACCTGTATCCGGCGCGCCCCTACGCATCATCTCCTGCCACCTCGGCGGCTCCAGTTCCGTCACCGCCACTATGGACGGCGTCGCCATCGGCACGAGCATGGGCCTCAGCCCGCAGTCGGGCCTGCCGCAGAACAACCGCGTCGGCGAACTCGACTCCGCCGCCATCCCTTTCATCCACCGCAAGCTCGGCCTCTCAATCGCCGACATCGAGCGCCAGCTCGCGAAGGAGAGCGGCCTCCTCGCCCTCTCCGGCGTGAGCAACGACATGCGCGACATCCGCGCCGCCGCCAAGGCCGGCGACCGCCGCGCCGAGATCGCCGTCGAGGCTTTCGTGCATTCGATCCGCCACTGGGTCGGCGCCTTCTGGTTCGAGATGGGCGGCTGCGACGCGCTGGTGTTCTCCGGCGGCATCGGCGAGCACGATGTCCACGTCCGCGAGGCCGTCTGCGCCGGCCTGCCCCGCATGGGCCTTATCCTCGACCAGCGCCGCAACGACGTCTCGCCCGTCGAGACCGACCTCACCTGCTGCGACTCGACCACCAAGGTCTTCGTCATTTCCGCCAACGAGGAGCTCGTCGTCGCCCGCGAGGCGCGGCGACTCCTTTTGAGCAAGGGGCAGGGAGCACGGAGCACGGAGCCAAGCCAGGGCCCGGCCACCGTTTCCTCCGCTTCCTGCTCCTAGCACCCATCTCCCAGTTCTTAACCCTCAACCTCATCCCACCATGTCCCAAGCCCTCGGCCTCCTCGAAACCCGCGGCCTCACCGCC
>JAIXVY010000453.1 GCA_027482505.1 Opitutaceae bacterium
ATGACCGGCCAGCGCAGGGTGCCGCCAGCCAGGAAGTAGCCGGTGGAGTCGCCTTCCGCCGCGTTACCGCCGGCGAGAGCCTTTTCACGTCCTCCTCTGGTGCCGGCCCAAAGGCCGAGGGCGACTACGCCCAGAAGATAGACTGCGATCACAACGATATCGATGAAGCTCAGCATGGGGTGCGGGTTTTCTTGATTTATCAATAAATCCAAAGGCTCACGCCTTCGGCGAGGCCAAAGCAGGGGAAGGCGCCGCGCCGGTGACCGCGGAGCAGGGTTTTCACGAGCGAAGGTCCGAGGAGGCGCCGGGTTCCTGCGGAGTATGATAGACGCCGCCTTCGACGCGCACGGGGTTGACGAAGTGTTTTCGCAGATGGGGGATGTGCTCGAGAAACACGGCCGGCAGGTCGAGGCCGATATGGTTGAAGAGCACGAGGTGCTGGTGGATCTGGCCCATGTCGCCGACATGGGGAACGACGGGGACGCCGAACTTTTTGCAAAGCAGGCTGACGGCGAGGAATTCGCTCACGCCGGCGACGCGCACGGCGTCGACCTGGATGAAGCCTGCGCAGCCGGTCTGAAAAAAAAAAAAAAAAATGACGCGGTTCGGGACATGTTCGCCAAGCGCGAGCTTCACCGGCGCGATGGCGTGGGCGAGGGTCTTGTGACCGAGGATATCGTCGGGGTGGGTGGGCTCCTCGATCCAGTAGGGGTTGATGGCGGAGAGGCGGCGGCAGACGTCGAGGGCCTGCGGGAGCGTCCATTGCTGGTTGGCGTCGACCATGACCTTGGCGTCATCGCCCGCGACCTCGCGCACGATGTGGGCGCGGCGGATGTCGCGCTCGGGGTCCTTGGCGCCGACCTTGAGCTTCATCGCGGTGAAGCCGGCGTCGATGGCGCGCCGACAGTTTTCGCGCACCTGCTCGTCGGAGTAGTTGAACCAGCCGACGGACGTGTCGTAGCCGGGATAGCCGTGGTCGAGCACGCCGCGGCGAGCCTTGCGCGTGGAGGAGGCGGCGCGCAGGAGATCGAGGGCCTGAGTGGAGGTGAGCTCGTCCTCGAGGTAAGAGAAATCCACGGTGGCGACTACCTGCTCGGGTGTAAGGTCGAGGAGAAGTCGCCAGAGGGGAAGTCCGCGGCGCTTGGCCCAGAGGTCCCAGCAGGCGTTGGTGACGGCGGCGAGCGCGAGTTGCACCACGCCCTTGTGGGGGCCGAGCCAGCGGAACTGCTGTTCGTCGGCCATGGCGCGCTGCGTGGCTCCGAAATCGGCCATGATGTCCTCGATGTCGCGTCCGACGAGACGTTCGGCGTAGAAGGCGGCGGCGCGGCAGACGAGTTCGTTGCCCTCGCCTAAGGTGAACGCGAGGCCGGTGCCGACGTGGCCGGAGTCATCGTGAAGGAGAGCGACCGCGTAGGAGTATATCGGGTCCTTGTGGATGGCGTCGGAGCCGTGGCCGGAACCGATGGGATAGCGGGCGTCGCGAGTTGCGATGCGGGTGATCATGGGATTGCGTTTAAAATAGTTGGAATTCAGTGAGCGAGAAGCGCCCGCCTGAGCCGGCGCTGAGCCGAAAGTGGCGGCCCTTTGCCGTAGAGAGGAATGTCATGTCGAGGCGCGCTCCCACCGTGCCGCCCGAGGCGGCCTGCTTCCACGGGCCGTTCGGACCGTCGCTGTATTCGAGTTCCCATGACGTGATGGCTTGGATTTGGTCGCGGCGCGTGGCGCGTTCGATAAGAACGAGTCGTCTGACCTCGCGCGCCTCGCCCAAGTCGACGGTGAGGGTGGCGTCGCGCAACCAGACGGGGTGGGCCGGGTTCATGCGCACGGCGTCGAATTTTTTGCCGTAGATCTCCTCGGCGACGGTCTCGTCGCGTCCGGGCACCCAGTAGGTGGAGGGATTGTCGTCCACGAGCGCGGACGGAGGGTGCATGAAGAGCGGCGTGAGGCTGCTCGAGGCGGTGATGGGGCGCCGGTAGGCGAGTGATCCGCTGCTGGACGGCGGCGCGATGGTCGCGAGCGCGAGAGGGGCGCCCTCGACCCGTAGCTTTACGACGGTTACGGAAGGATCACGCGAGGTTTTCGGCACCGAAAGGGTGAGACCGTCGGCGTTTTGCTCAAAGGCCACGGTCGTGCCATCCAATCGGGTGGCGGCTAGGACCGCGAGGGGAAGCGGTGGGAGCGCGAGGTTTTCGGGGGAGTTGGCAAAGACGTGGACGTAGATCGCGTCGGCGCGTCGTGTTGCGGTGTATTCGGCGGTGGGCAGCCAAGGGCCTCCTCGCGTGCCGTAGATGGCCTCGCTGTTGGCGCGCAGCCAATCGCCCATTTCGGCTAGGCGTGCGACTTGGGCGGACTCGATTTTGCCGTCAGGGCGCGGGCCGACGTTAAAGAGCAGGTTGCCGTCGCCGCTCACGGTGCGGACGAGGGTTTCGAGGCACTGGCGGAGGGGCTTGAGCTTATCGTCTGGTCTCCAACTCCACTGGCCGGCGATGGTCATGCAGGTTTCCCAAGGCAGGGCGTCGCAGTAGCTGCCGACGAATTGCTCGGGCGTGGCATAGTCGCCCCAGGGACCGACGCGTCCGTGGGATTCGTCGGTGTGAAGGGCCTCGAGACGGTTGGTGAGTATGACGCCCGGCTGCAGGGTGCGCAGGAGCGTGGCGGTGTCGCGCGGGTGGGAGGGATTCGGGCGGCCGTCGAAGTCGATCCAGACGAGCGAGATTTTTCCGTAGCGGGTGAGTAGCTCGGTGAGCTGGGCGTGCATGCGCTCGACGAAGCGCGGGTTGTTTTTCGGGTCGCGGCAGTCGGGGTCGCGCCAGTCGCCCGGCGAAAAATACACGCCGAAGCGGAGACCGGCGGCGGCGCAAGCTTTGGCGAGTTCGGCCACGACGTCGCGGCCGAACGGGGAGTTCATGATGTTGTAGGCGTCGGTCTTGGTGTCCCACAGCGTTAAGCGGTCGTGGCGCTTGGCCGTGAGCACGAGGTA
>JAIXVY010000083.1 GCA_027482505.1 Opitutaceae bacterium
CCGTTCGTTCCCGTCTTCATTACGCCAAGCAACTGCTCCAAGCCGAATTGCAAACCTACCTGAGCGCATGAGCCTCCGACCCGACGATCCGCGTCCCGCCCCGTCCGCCGCCGGCAAGCCCACCCTGGAAGACTTGCTGCGGCTCAAGCGTTCCGAGCGCCCCGACGAAGCGTTTTGGAACGAGTTTGACCGCGGCCTCCGCCAAAAACAGCTCGCGGCCATCATCGAGCCGCGCCCGTGGTGGCTGGGGCTCTCGATTCTTAGCCGCCGCCTCGCCCCTTACGGTCTGCCCGTATCCGCCGCCGCGGCCGCCTTGCTCGCCGTGATGGTCGTGCGCACCGAGTCTCCCCTTGGCCAATCGGCGGGCGTGGTGGAGTTCGCCCCGCGCGTCACGCCGACCGCCGCGGTGCAGAAGCCCGCCGCCGACTCTGCGCCGGCCGCGCCTCTGGCCGCCATCACGCCGGTCGCGCCGGCCGCCGAGCCTGTCTTGCTGGTGGAGACGACGCCTGCTCCCGCCGCGACCGCCCTTTTGCTTGCCGAGTCCGCGCCCGTTGTCCCCGACCTCGAGCCCGCCGCCTCGTTGGAGCCGTCCTCGGCGGCCGGGCGCAGCCCTTCGGAAACCATCATTGCGCAAAACCTGGCCGCCGTGCCGGTGGAAGCGCCCGAACTCGCCGCCTATGTCGCTCCCGAGCTCCCGGCGTCCGCCCCGCAGAATGAGTCCGCCGCAGGCGCCGACGGAGAGGCCGAGTCGCTGAAGATGGTCGCGTTCACCCCCCGCCATGCGCGCGTGCTGCTGGCCATGGCCGACAACCCCGACGTGCAGGCGACGGGCGGCATCGCCCACCTGCGCGATCGCCTGGCGCACAGTCTCGACCGCGACGAATCGATCTATGGTTCGGTGAGCCGCCTGGGCGTCGGCGGCGATCGCCTGTCCGTCAGCTTCTGAGCGGAGTTTCGTCCCGTGCCTCGCTCCCTGTGCGGGACGGCTTGCGCGCCACGCCGACGCGGGCCGTGCTCGCGGCATGGTTCATCAGGAAACGATCACCCTGCCGGCTCGCGGGGCGGGCCTGCACGAGTTCACCGAAAAACTCGCCGCGTTCGTGGCTCGCTCGCGGGTGCGAACCGGCGTGGTCCACGTGTTTTGCCAGCACACCAGCGCCTCGCTTGTCATCATGGAGAACGCCGATCCGAGCGCGCGGCGCGATCTCGAGACTTGGCTGGAGCGCCTCGTGCCGGAGGACGATCCGAGCTTCACTCACACGCTCGAAGGGCCGGATGACATGCCAAGCCACATCAAGATGGCGCTCACCCGCACCAGCGAAACCATTCCGATCGCGGAAGGCCGGCTCCTGCTCGGCACCTGGCAAGGTGTGTTTCTTTGGGAGCACCGCGCCGCGCCGCATTCCCGTCGCATCGTGGTGACGGTGCTCGGCGAGTGAGCGGGCTCGGCATCCAGGTTGGTTTCGCGGGGGCTGTTCGCGCCGAGGCGCGTTTGTGCGATGCTTGCGAGGCTTTCCTCTGCGCCGGACGTGGAGCGGACGCGCGCCGTAGAGTGGCGGTCGTTCACGCGAGATTCTCCTGCTGCCGCGCCTCGTGAAAATCGGCGGGCCTGCGAATAATCGCGAAACGGCGTAAGGACGACCGGGGTGGCCGCATCTAATCTCCCTGTAAACCCTCCCGCCGCTTGGACGACTCCGCACGACACACCGAATTTGGACGCTGGCTCGGCGAGCATGCAGGTATCCTGCATCACGTGGCGCATGGCTTCGCCACCGGCGCGGACCGCGAAGACTTGATGCAGGAGCTTCTCCTCGCGCTTTGGCGCGCGATCCCCGCGTTCAAAGGGGGCGCCAAGACGTCTACCTTTGTCTACCGTGTCGCCCACAACACCGCCCTGACCTGGAAGCGTTCGCAGCGAGGCTACGCGCGAAAGCTCGAACGCTTCGAAGCCCTCGCGGCCGAGCCGGCCTCTTCGGGCCCGGAGGAGGGCCGTGATCGCGAACGGCTGGGGCAAATTTACCGGGAGCTCCGGGAGTTTCCCCCGCTCGATCGCTCCTTGTTGCTCCTGCACCTCGACGACCTCGCCTACGCCGAGATCGCGGAGATCCACGGCCTGACGGAAAGCAACGTCGGGGTCCGGCTTTCCCGGCTGAAATCAAAACTCACCCAACAACTGAAACCCATCGCCCATGAATTACGCTGAGCTTCTACAAACCTGGTCCTCGCCGTCCAACCGGCCTTCCCCCGCGGAGATCGAACGACAGAAGTGGATCTGTGCCTCCACGCTTGCTCGTCGGCGCCGCGGCTTCGTCGCGATGATGGCGACGCCCGCGCTCGTGCTCACCTCGATCAGTGCTTGGTGGCTCTGGCGCGTCGCGTTCGCGGGCTCGGCCCCGGGCGCCCTGGCATTCGGACGCGAATGGGCCGCGCCCCTTCTTCTCGCGATGACATGGGGCCTCTTCGTTCTGTTTGTTCGCGGACAAGCCATGCATCTCCGGCGCCATCCAGAGCCCGGGGCGTCGATTCTTGGGGGCTTGCGGGCCTTGCACGACGACAACCGCCGTTCGCAGCAACGGGTGAAAAGCGCGGCATGGCTTCACCTCGCCTGCCTCCCGGTGCTGAGCTTGGCGCTGCGTCAGCTCGAGGCGGCGGACAAGATCCAGCCGCGCGAGTTTGTGTCCGCGCTCGTTTTCTTTGGCGCGGTCGCAGGGCTTTCGATTGCGGGGCTCTGGGTGTTCCTGGCGTGCAAGTTGCGGCCGGAGGGGCGACGTCTTGGCGCCCTGCTTCATGCTTACGAGGAGTAGCCAAGGCCACGAGGTCCCCCGCGGCTTGCGAGGTCGGCGGCTTTTTGGTTCGGGGCAAAGCCGCTATCGGTCCTCTCGCGTCAGCTCAGCGCGTTGAAGAGCCAGCCCACGATCGTGGTGCCCACGAGCACCACGCCGGCGAAGGCGGCGAGCAGGCGCGGCTTCATCACCGCGCGCAACATGACCAGTTCCGGCACCGATACGCCGACCGCGGAGAGCAGAAACGCGAGCGCGGTGCCGAGCGGCACGCCCTTGGCGACGAAGGCTTCGAGCAGCGGCACGGTGGCGTTGGCGCTGACGTAGAGCGGCAGGCCGGCCAGCGCGGCGAGCGGCACCGACCACGCGCCCGTGCCCGCGAGCCATTTCTCGAAAAAGCCCGCCGGCACGAAGCCGTGCAGCGCGGCGCCGAGCGCAAGCGCGCCGAGCAGCCACGGCGCGATCTGGCGCAGGATGTAGAGGCTGGTGTCGGCCGCGTCGACGAGGCGGGCGCGCCAGCCGCTCGGCGGCGCTTCGTCTTCCTCGTCGTCGCCGGTCGCGGTCGCGCCGGGCACCAGCCAGCGTTCCGCGCGCAGCAGCGAAAGCGCTCCGCCGCCGAGGATGCCCAGTGCGACGCCGGCTCCGGTGTAGGCCAGGGCGAGCTTCCAGCCGAAGGCCACGGCCATGAGCGCCACCGCGATCTCGTTGACCAGCGGAGAGGTGATGAGAAAAGCGAAGGCCACCCCGATCGGGAAACGCGCCTGCACGAAACCGAGGAAGATCGGCACCGAGGAGCAGGAGCAGAAAGGCGTGAGCGCGCCGAAGAGCGCCGCCGCCGGGTAACCGAACATGCGCGCGCCGGGACGCTCCAGCCAGACGCGCAGTTTCTCCAGCGGAAGCGCCTGCCGCACGAGGCGCATCACGAAGGAGATAGCGAGGATCAGGACGACGATCTTGAGCAGATCGTAGACGAGAAAATGCAGCGCCGCGCCGAGCCCGCGCGAAGCGTCGAGCCCGCCGAGGCGGACAACCAGCAGATCGGCGATGTATTCGGCCCAGGACCACATAAAGACTATGATAGGCGCGATCGCTCGCACGGACCACTCTTGTTTTGGCGGTGCATGCGTCGGGTTTGCCTTCCGCGCCGCGCGAGGCTGGGATCGATCTACCATGACCAAGCCCGCCTGCCCGGCCTGCACCCTTGAAGACGTTCTCGCCCATTCCGACCATTGGGAATGCTCCACCTGCGGCCACGAGTGGCCCAAGGAGGAGGCGCCCGAGGCGGCTCGCGTGGTGAAGGACGCCCACGGCAACGTGCTGGCCGAGGGCGACAGCATCACCGTGATCAAAGACCTCAAGCTGGGCGGCGCGCAGGTGCTCAAGGCCGGCTCCAAGGCCAAGAACATCCGCCTCGTCGACGGCGACCACGAGATCGACTGCAAGATCGACGGCATCGCCTTCGCCCTGAAGGCCTGCTTCGTGAAAAAAGCCTGAGCCGGTGCCGGCACCCCGCCGCGCGCGGCGCGGGCGGAAGCGCCTTCGGCCCTTCTGGCTCGCGGATTGCCAAAGCGCGGCGGAGCGGGTTTATTGCTCCCACCCCATTCCCCTAATGCGTCTTCGCTTTGCCCGACCGCGCGGGGCCGGATCATGAACCGGCTTCGCGCGTTTTTCCTGTGTGTCTTCGGCGCGCCGCTGGCCGCCGTGATTCTCGCGGCGGCGGAATTCTACGTCGCGCCCGACGGCTCCGACGCCAACGCCGGCACGCCGGCCGCGCCCTTCGCCACCATCATGCGCGCGCAGACCGCCGCCTCCGCCGGCGACACCGTGTGGCTGCGCGGCGGCGTCTACCGGCTCGACAACTCCCACATCACCCGCACCGACACCGTCTACGCCTACGTGAACGATTTCACGAAGAGCGGCGTGCGCTACTACGCCGCGCCGGGCGAGACGCCGGTGTTTGATTTTTCCGCCGTGCGCCCCGACGCGCGACGCGTGACGGCCTTTTTCATCCGCGCGAACAATCTTCACCTGCGCGGCTTTCACTCCGTGGGCGTGCAAGTGACCATCCCCGCCGGCGGCACCGTCACCAACACCCAGTCGGAAAACGTCCGCATCAGCGGCGGCTCGGGCAACATCCTCGAGCGTCTCGTGCTGCGCGACGGCATGGGCATCGGCGTCTACATCATCGGCTCCAGCGCCAACAACCTCGTGCTGAACTGCGACGCCTACAACAACACCGGCCTCGACAGCCTCTCCATCGGCAACGTCGACGGCTTCGGCTCGCACACCACCGCCGCCGGCACGGGCAACGTTTTCCGCGGCTGTCGCGCGTGGCTCAACAGCGACGACGGCTTCGACCTCATCAATTGCAAGGCCCCGGCCGTGATCGAAAATTGCTGGGCCGCCTTCAGCGGCTACGTCGGCGCCTCGCTCGCGACCGGCGCCGACGGCAACGGCTTCAAGGCCGGCGGCTACGGCAAAAACGGCTCCGTCCTCCCCGATCCCATGCCGCGCCACGTCGTGCGCTTCAGCCTCGCGGTGCACAACCGCGCCTCCGGCTTCTACGCCAACCACCACGGCGGCGGCCTCGATTTCGTCCACAACACCGCCTACCGCAACGCGACCAATTACAACCTCCTCAACGTCCTGGCCGACAATCTCACCAACGTCCCCGGCTACGGCCACTACCTGAAAAACAACCTCGGCTTCTCCCCGCGCTCCACCTCCGTCGCCAATCTCGACCAGGCCGCGAGCGACGTGAGCCACAATTTTTTCACCCTGCCCGTCACCGTCGCCGCGGACGATTTTCTGCTCACCACCACCGACACCGCGCGCCTGCTCCAGCTCATCTCCAGCCCGCGCCAGGCCGACGGCTCGCTGCCGCGCCTCGATCTCCTGCGGCTCAAGGACGGCAGCGACCTCATCGACCGCGGCCTGCCCCTGGCGGGTTTCGCCTACAATCAGGCCGCGCCCGATCTCGGCTGTTTTGAAAACACCTTCGTGCCCGCGCCCGCGGGGCTCGTCGCCACGCCGGGCGACGGCGTCGTCACGCTCGCGTGGACCGCGGTGCCCGGCGACAACCGCTACGCCATCGCCCGCGGATCGAGCGCCCAGGGGCCTTTCACGCCGCTCGCCTCCGATCTCGCGACGACGACCTATGTCGACGCCACCGCGAGCAACGGCGCGACCTACCACTACGTCGTCTCGGCGGCCAACGCGTTTGGCGCGAGCGCCGCGTCCGCGCCCGTGGCGGCCACACCGCTCGGCCCGGTGGCGAGCTGGCTGCGCGCGAAGTTCCCCGGCTCGACCGACACGGCGGTGGCCGGCGCCGCGGCCGATCCCGACGGCGACGGGCACGCCAACCTGCTGGAGTATTTTTTCGGCACCGATCCGACCGTGCGCGAGACCGCCGCGCCGTGGACCTTGGCGACCCAGGCTGGCGGCGGACTGGCGCTGCGTTTTCTCATGGCCAAAACCGCGCCCGGACTGGCCTACCGCATCGAGTCCTCCGGCGACCTCGCGGTCTGGAGCGACAGCGGTCTCGCCAACCAGGCCTCCGCCGAGGCCGATCTCGGCGATCGCTGGCGCATGCGGGTGCTGTTGCCCGCGCCCGCCGACAAAGCCTTCTGGCGCCTGCGCGTCACGCAGCTCGGCGGCTAGACGACCCGCGCCCCTCGCCACCCGACCGCGTCCTCGCGCTGATAGCCGTTCAGCCGCGCCCGCCCCGAAAGTGCAAAACCGAGGGCTGAATGCGTCTGGACTTGCGGTGTCCGAAGAGCTGGAGGGACGCCGTCCCCGGCGTCCGCCCGGGCCTGCCCAAGGAATAGGCCCGCTCGGTGCAACGCGGGCGGCGTGGACGCCTCCCCTCCGGCGTCTAAAATCAGCCAGCGGACGGTGTAACCTATTGGGTTACACTTTCCGGGGGAGGGGAGCGTTTTGGCTGCGCGCCACGTCGTCCGAAGAGCGTGGGTGATCTGCCGAAAGTGTAACCCAATAGGTTACACCGGCTCGCGGGGGCTGGGCGGGGAAATCCCGCAAACCGCGATTGCCTGGGGTAGTCTCGTGCAACCTGGCGGGCGCCAGATTTTTTTACGTCACCGCCGGCCGGCACTCTCCGAGTGCGGCCCGGGGATTCCTAGGGTGTGTCTTGCAAATAAACGCCTGCACGGCCGGGAGCGCGGCGAGGCAAAGGCCAGGCGGGGGCGAAGGCGCTGGGCGCGTCGCGCGCAGCGCCGCCCTTGTCCCGCTCCGCCCCGGCCCGAAGGGTGACGGGCAAACCGGGTTGGGCCGGCGTATCAGGCCGTCGCTTCGCTCGGTAGCCCGAGGCGGCATGGACCTCTGGGCTCGACTCCGACTCGGCAGCCTCGGCCGCCTTGGCCGAGGCCCGGTTCGCTCGTCACGGTGCATGCGTTTTTTATACGCCACTTCCCCGACACCAACGGCCAACAACCTTTGGACTTCAGGGTCTCAGGTTTTCGACCGCGGCTTTCACGGATAATCACGGATACAATCCGGTCCAACCGTGCCCATCCGCGTAATCCGTCGTTAAAATCTGAATACGTTTTAGCTGACGATATAAGCCGACGAGCGCCCCGCAAACCTGCGCGATCCTCGGACGATCCCATCGCGGAATCCGGATAAAAAAAGGCCGGGCCCCGAGATCCCCCAAGATCTCGAAGCCCGGCCGGACGGGCGGAGGGCGCGAAGGATCGCGCCTTCCGAAGGCGATCAATTCTTGGTGGCGCGGAGGTTGAGGAAGAGGCGTCCGCCGACCGCGCGGGCGAGCGGCACGCTCACCGTCACGGTGTCGGCCGCGGAACCGTTCTCCACCACGGTGACGGTCACGCCGTTGGCGTCGGGGCCGGAGCTGGAGGCGCCGACCGAGACGTTGTTCCAAGCGGCGAGGTCCACGCCCCAGCGGGCGACGAGCGCGACGGCGGACTCGGTGGCGTCGGCGCGGTCGAACACGAGGTTGAGGTGGGTGGCGTCCTTCACCAGCTGCGGTGCGTCGGCCGCGGCGTCGGCCACGGTCGGGTTGCCGCCGAGGATCCACTCCAGGAGGTTGGCGGAGCCGTCCGCGT
Source organism: Opitutaceae bacterium (assembly GCA_027482505.1). Classification (GTDB taxonomy): domain Bacteria; phylum Verrucomicrobiota; class Verrucomicrobiia; order Opitutales; family Opitutaceae; genus IMCC26134_A. Next base: position 7,862 of record JAIXVY010000083.1, read on the forward strand.
CGGGGTCGGCGTCGGCCGCGGCGGAGGGGCCGGTGAGGCCGAAGCCCGAGGCCCAGGAGGCGAAGGGATCGGCGGCGGGGCCTTCGGAAACGGTGAGCGTGCCGGTGCCGGCGAAGGCGGCGTCGACCGTGGTGGCGCCGGAGCCGGAGGCGCCGTAGACGCCGGCGGGCTGCTGGACGCCGCCGATGTAGAGCGAGCGCACGGTGTCGGTGCCGGCGAAGTTGAGGGCGAGGACGCCGCCGGAGAGGCGCACGTCGGCGCCGTCGGCGAGGCCGGACTGGGCAAGGGCGAGAACGCCGCCGGAGACGGTGGTGTCGCCGGAGTAGGAGATGGCGCCGGTGAGGGCGGCCGTGCCCGCGCCGCTCTTCACGAGGGCGAGATTGCCGCCGACGGGACCGGAGAAGGTCGTGTTGTCGGAGTGGGCGAGGGTGAGGACCGAAGGCGTGGCGCTGTCGTTGGTCACGGTGGTGAGCGCGCCGGAGCTGTTCGCCGCGTCGGCGTCGGCGAGGCCGGCGAGCTGCTGGTTGACGCCGTTGAGGTCGAAGCGGTTGGCCTGGCCGGCGATGAAGGAGGAGGCGACGAGGCGGGCGGTGGTGGGCAGGCGGTTGTCGCCGCCGGCGAGGCGGACGCGGCCGGCCCAGACGGCGAAGTCGCCGGCGAAGGTGCTGGCCCCGGAGAGGACGGCGGTGTCGGTGACGGAGTCGGAGCGGACGACCACGGTGGGGCGGTAGCCGGAGGCGGTGGCGGTGATGCCGGTGGAGTCGCCGCCGCTGATCACGCCGGTGATGGAGAGCGTGCCTCCCGCGGCGACGGAACCGGCGAGGCGGACTTCGAAGCCGGCGTTGTTGATGGTGACGTTGCCCGCCCAGGTGGCGTTGCCGGAGGCGACGCGCAGCGCGCCGCGCTGGCCGTTGCCCAGGCCGGTGAGGGTGAGCGACTCGCCGGCGATGGTGACGCCGTCGCTGAGAACCAGGGAGGCGCCGTTGGCGACCACGGTGCCCGCGGCGGTGGAGCCGAGCGCGCCGCCGGCGGCAATGGTGAGGTTGCCGCCGCCGACGGTGGTGAGGCCGGCGTAGGTGTTGGCCTGATTCAGGACGAGCGTCGTGGCGGAGCCGCCGGATTTCACCAGCGCGCCGGAGCCGGTGAGGAGACCGAAGTCGGTTCCTTGCGCGGTGTTGTTGGAGCGGTTGATGGTGAGGGTGCCGTTGTTGGCGATGGCGAGGGCGGCCGGGAGCGAGCCGGTGGTGCCGTCGGCGCCCAGGGTCAGGCCGCCCGAGGCGATGGAGACGCCGCCGGAGAGGGTATTGACGCCCGAGAGGGTGAGCGTGCCGGAGCCGGTCTTGGCGAGCGTCACAGGGCCGCCGAGCGCGCCGCCGAAAGAGGAGGAGGCGTTGTCGCCGCCGACCGTGAGCGTGGCGGCGGTGCTCGAGGAGGTCACGGAGCCGGTGCCGGCGAGGCCGTTCACGGTTTCGTTGAAGCCGGCGAGATCGAGGACGCCGTTGACGGTGACGCCGGACTTGCCCGCGCCGTCGGGAAGCACGCCGGAGGCGGCGAGGCGAAGGGTGCCGGCGTCGACGAGGGTGGCGCCCGCGTAGTCGTTGGCGGTGGATACGGTGAGGACGGACGAGCCGGACTTGGTGAGGCCGCCCGAACCGGTCACGCGACCGGTGCCGGAGAGCGAGTAGGCGAGGGTGGAGGAGTTGACGAGCAGGGCCTTGGGCGAGACGGCGCCAGGGAGATTGATCGCCGCGGGGCCGGTGGCGGAGTCATCGAGAACAACGTCGCGCGAGGGGGCGTCGGCGTAGGCGGAGGCCGCGCCGCCGAGGGTCCAGTTGAGGTTTCCGGAGGAGAGATCCCAGACGGCGTTGGTGGCGCCGGTCCACTGGTAGACCGGGTTCACGCTCGTGACGGTGAGCACGAGATTGGCGCCGGTTTCGGCGAGGGTGGCGGAGACGCCGAGGGGCAGCGCGCCAAGCGTGAAAGAACCCGCGCCGGAGCGGGTGCCGGCGGTGGTCACCAGGTTGAACGAGCCGGGCGCGAGGGTGGCGCTGTTGCCCACGATGTTGACGGTGACCGCGCCGCTGAGGGTGGTGTTGCCGGAGTTGTTCACCACGGCGGCGGTGGGATTGCCCAGCGCGCCGAGATCAAACTCCAGTGTGCTGGCGGCGAGGGTGAGTCCGGTGACGTTCAGATCCGCGCCGGCGGCGTGGACGCGCACGCCGAGAGTGGCGCCGGTGCCGACGACGTAGGCGCCGTTGGTGGAAGCGGTGGTGGTGACGAGCTTGCCGCCGTTGACGGTGGTGTTGCCGGTGTAGGTGTTGGCGCCGGAGAGGATCTGGACGGTGTTGCCCGTCTTGGTGATGGCGGCGACGAGGTTGGGATTGGCGGTGCCGCCGAAGGTGGCGGTGTCGGTGTTGCGGATGATGCCGGAGAACTCGTAGGTGCCGGTCTTGACGCCACCGTCGATCGTGAGCGTATCGGTGCGGACGGTGGTGTTGCCGCCGTTGTTAAGGACGGTGCCGGCGCCGGAGAGCGAGAAGATGGTGTGGCCGCGGCCGGTGCCGCCGTCGGACAGGGAATACCAGCCGCCGGCCTCGATGGTGACGGCGGGCTTTTCGGTGGCGAGGGCGCCGAAGGGGGCGCCGGTGCCGGTGGCCACCAGGTAGGCTCCGGGACCGATGGTCAGGGAGGCGTTGTCGACGAAGCGATTGCTGCCCGTCGTGGTGCCGGTGGAGAGGCCGAAGCCGACGACCGAGTAGTTGCCGGTGGTGGCGGTGCTGGCGAAGCGAATGCCGCCGTTGGCGAAGCTGTTGGTCGTGGGCGTGCCGGTCTGGGGAGCGAAGCGGATGGCGAGATTGCCGCCGCCGATGATCACGTTGGCCGCGCTGGTGGAGCGGGTGAGGGTGGCGGTGCGCTGGGCGCCGCCGAAGTCGAAGCTACCCGAGATGTCGGTGCGCGAGTTTGTGGTCCAAGTGAAGTCGCCGAGGATGTTGACAGTCGGATGGAAGAAGGGGCGCGTGGACAAGGCGGATAGCGTGCCGCCCCGGATGGTGAGCGGTCCGGTGCCGAAGGGTCCGCTGGTGATATTGCCGGAGGATGCAATGAAGGCGGCTGAGTTGCCCAGATCCATGATGCCGCTCTCAAGCGTGAAACCGCCCGAGAAGGTGTTCGCGCCGGCGAGGCGGAGGGTGTTTGCGGGAGTGCCCGTGGCGGTGGCGCCGCGGACGAGAGTGAGCGAGCCGGAGCCGACGACGGGGCCGTTGACGATCACGTTTGCGCTGCTGCCGGTGCCGTGGCCGATGGCCCAGGTCTGGTTGGCGGAGAGGCTGACGGTGATGTTGGAGCCGAGGGTCAGGCCCTTGCTGGTGGCGGCCGAGCCGCCGTTGGTAAGATCGATGGCGTAGTCCCCGGCGGTGGCGTTGGAGCGAGCCAAGGTCAGGGTCACCGGCGCGGCGGCCGTGATGTTCGCGGAAGTGCCCGGGACGGCGCTGCTGACATAGATGCCGCCCAGCTCAAGGTTGGCGGTGAGCGACTCCGGATTGGCGGTGGAGTTGTTCGACGTGCTGTTGAACACCGCGACGTCGACGATGCCTGGCACGCCGGTGAGCCCGTCGCCCCAGGCGGCGATGTCGTTCAAGGGCGCCACGGTGGCGTTGCGGACGATGTTGGCGGCGCGGCCGGAAACGGCGGAGAAGCCGCACAAGGCCGACGCGAGGAGGACGAGCGACGCGCGCGTCGGGCGCGAGCGCAGGGAGCGAATCGGGGTGAGCATAAAGAAAATGGGGCGTTTTAGGCCTCGCGGTGGCGGCCGCGGGAGCGATCAGGAAAGAAGCGGGGTAGGGGGGATTTCCAAAAATTGCGGAATAATTTGCGCAATGACAAGCGATAGATTCCGGGCGCCAGGCCTTTTTGGGCGGATGCGGCTGTCATCATTATATCCCGCATATACCTTTGAATTAAAACAATAACGGTCAAAAAATCGCCTGGGTTAAGCCGGAGATGGCGCTGGTTCATGCAATATTTGCAAAAAATTGCGGCAAATACAGTGACGTGTCCTACCCCGCGGGCGAAGCGCGGCGATTGCCGTTGCCGGCGGGCGCGCCGACTTGAAAGTGGCGCGCGTGTTTGGCGCATCGGGTAACCTCGCTTATTGGGCGCGCGGCACGCGGACCTACGGTTTGCGTCCGGTGCTGGGCCGGGCGCGCGGCTTTTGGGAGTTGCAATGGATTATCGCGGGCGGGGCGCGGCCGGAGCGGGACGAGGCTGGTTTCGCGCCGGGTGCTCCGCCCTGCCTGTATGTTTCGCATCCGGATTCGTCGCATGGGTGGACGGACGACGGGGCGGGCGAGTCGGAGGTGTTCGTGCTCCATTTTCGCTCGGTGCCGCCCGAGTTGGCGGCCCGGGTGGCGCCCGCGCGGACCCTCGTCGTGAAATTGGCGGCGGCGGAGCGGCGCGCCGCGCTGGTCCGTCTGGAGGAGGCCTGGGCGCTGGCGGGCGCGGGCGACGCGCGGCTGGGCCTGAAGCTTGATCAAGTCCTGGTGGAGACGGCTTTGCTCGTGCTCGGGCGCTCCGCGCCGGCCGCGCCGGCGGACCTCCCCGCCGACCGGGTGGAGCGCGTGTTGCACTGGGTGGAGGAAAACCTCGGCGAAAATCCGTCGGTCGACGACATGGCGCGGGCCGCTGGCGTGTCGTCCGCGCATCTGCGGCGTTTGTTCGCCGAGGCGGGTCGGCCGGCGCCGCGGGCCGAGCTGGCGCGGCTGAAGATGGAGGCGGCGCGGCGCTGCCTGCTGGCGGGCTGGAAACTGGAGCGCGTGGCGGAGTATCTGGGCTTCAGCGAGGCGAGCGCCTTCTCCCGAGCCTTTTCGGCCGCGAGCGGTTGCTCGCCACGAGTCTGGCGGGCGCGCGAGCGGAGCCTTTGACATTCCCCCGCGCCCGCGATTTTCGACTAGGGATGCATGCCCCTTTCGCCGCCGCGACGCCGGCCCTGCGCGCGCTCGCCTTGCGGTTCGAGGGCGAGCTTCGCCTGGACGACGCCACGCGCTCCGCCTACGCGACCGACGCCTCCGAATACCAGGAGACGCCGCTGGCGGTCGCCCTGCCTCGCACGGAGTCCGCCGTCGCGGAGCTCGTGGAGCTCGCGCGGCGCGAGCGCGCGCCCCTCATCCCGCGCGCGGCCGGAACCTCTCTGGCCGGCCAGGTGGTCGGCCGCGGCGTGGTCGTTGATCTCGGACGGCACCTGAACCGCGTGCTCGCCATCGATCCCGTCGCGCGGCGCGCGCGCGTGCAGCCGGGCGTGATTCGCAACGAGCTCAACCTCGCGCTCCGGCCGCACGGCCTCTTTTTCGCCCCCGAGACCTCCACCGCCAACCGCGCCATGATCGGCGGCATGGTGGGTAACAACTCCTGCGGGGCCAACTCGATCGTTTACGGCTCCACTCGCGATCACCTCGTGTCCGCCCGCGGTTTTCTCGCCGACGGTTCGCTCGCGACCTTCGGGCCGCTCACCCGCGAGGAGTTCGCCGCCAAGTGCGCCGGGCCCGACACCCTGGAGACGCGAATCTACCGCCAGATCCGCGACCTGCTCGGCTCGGCCGACAACCGCGCCTTGATCCGGGACAACTTCCCCAAGCCTACCGTCACGCGCCGCAACACCGGCTACGCGCTGGACCAGTTGCTCGACTGCGGCGTCTTCGATCCCGCGTCGGACCGGCCCTTCAATTTGTGCCGCCTGATCGCGGGCTCCGAGGGCACGCTGTTTCTGGGCGTGGAGTTCGAGCTCAATTGCGAATCGTTGCCGCCGCCGGGCGCGTTGCTGTGCGCGCATTTCGCCAGCGTGCCGGAGGCCCTCCGCGCGGCGGTGATCGCGATGCGCCGCCGTCCCTTCGGCTGCGAGTTGATCGACCGCACCATCCTCGAATGCACCAAGGCCAGCCTGGAGCACGCGAAGAACCGTTTCTTCGTGGTGGGCGATCCGGGCGCGGTGCTCGTGGTCGAGTGGCGCGACGCCGACGCCGCGGTGCGCGAGGCCGCGTTGCTCAAGATCGCGGACGAGTTTCGCGCCGCCGGCCTCGGGCACGCGTTCCCCATCCTGCACGGCGCGGACTGCGACCGCGTCTGGGAACTGCGGCGCGCGGGCCAGGGGCTGGTCAACCACGTCGTCGGCGACGCCCGGCCGCGCGAGATCGTGGAGGACACGGCCGTGGCGATCGAGGACCTGCCGGCCTACATCGACGAGTTCGACGCGCTCATGCGCGGCAAATACGGCATCGAGTGCATCTACTACGCCCACGCCGGCGCGGGGGAGTTGCACACGCGTCCGCTTTTCAACCTCAAGACCCCCGAGGGGCGCGCGATGTTTCGCGCCATCGCCGCCGACGTCGCGGCCCTGGTGAAAAAATACCGCGGCTCGCTCTCCGGCGAGCACGGCGACGGCCGGCTGCGCGGCGAGTTCATCCCCTTCATGGTCGGGCCCGAGTGCTACGCGATGATGCGCCGGGTGAAGGCGCTTTTCGATCCGCTGGGCCTCTTCAATCCCGGCAAAATCATCGACACGCCGCCGATGGACGCGGCGCTCCGGGAGGCCGCGGTCCCGAAGGCCGCGTCGGAGCCGGAGACTTTTTTTCGCTTCGAGGCCGAGCAGGGCGCGCGACGCGCGGCCGAGAAATGCACGGGCGTGGGCGAGTGCCGGAAAACCCATCTCTCCGGCGGCACGATGTGTCCGAGCTACATGGCGACGCGGGACGAGAACGACACCACGCGCGCGCGGGCCAACCTGCTCCGTCAGGCCCTGGCTCGTCCCGCCTCCGAGGCCGCCGATCCGTGGGACGACTCGTCCGTCGCCGCGGTCATGGACCTGTGCCTCTCCTGCAAGGCCTGCAAATCCGAGTGCCCGTCGGGCGTCGACATGGCGCGCCTCAAGGCCGAGTGGAGCCAGCACTATCACGACGCGCACGGCGTGCCTTTCCGCTCGCGGCTGGTGGCGGGTTTTTCCCGCGCCCTGCGCGTCGCCTCCCTCGCCCCGTGGCTCTACAACCGCGCGGTCGCGTCGCCTTTTGTGTCCGGCGTTTTCAAGCGCATGGCGGGCTTTGCGTCCGAGCGCTCCCTGCCGCCGGTCTCCGCCGTTACGTTGCGGGCCTGGCATCGTCGCCACGCGAATCCACCCGGGCTCGCCTACCCGAACGGGCGCGTGCACCTGTTCTGCGACGAGTTCACCAACCACCTCGACGCCGGCGTCGGCATCAAGACGGTCGAGCTGCTCAACCGCCTCGGCTACGAGGTGATGATCCCGGAGCACGTGGACAGCGGACGCGCGCATTTTTCCAAGGGCCTGGTCCGCGAGGCGCGCGCGCTGGCGGCGCGCAACGTGGAGCTGCTCGCGCCCGTGGTGACGGATGCCGCGCCGCTGATCGGCGTCGAGCCCTCGGCTTTGCTCGGTTTTCGCGACGAGTATCCCGATCTCGTGCCCGAGCCGCTGCGTGCGGCGGCGCGGGCGCTGGCGGGGCGCGCGCTTCTGCTTGAGGAGTTCGTGGCGCGCGAGGCGGACGCCGGCCGGATCACGTCCGCCTCCTTCGTCGCGCGGCCGGCGCGGATTCGCCTGCACGGGCATTGCCACCAGAAGGCGCTCTCCTCGCTCACGCCCGCGGTGAAGATGCTCGAGCTGCCGCGAGGGCACGAGGTGCGCCTGATTCCCTCGGGTTGCTGCGGCATGGCCGGCTCCTTCGGGTATGAGCGGGAGCACTACGAGGTGTCGCAACGGGTGGGCGAACTCGTCCTCTTCCCGGCGGTGCGCGCCGAGCCGGCCGAGAGCCTGATCGTGGCTTCGGGCACGAGTTGCCGTCACCAGATCCTGGACGGCACGGGCCGCGCCGCGCTGCACCCGGTGGAGGTGCTGCACGCGGCGTGCAAGGGCCTCGCCTAGGTCCGGGGCTCGCGCGGCGCGCGAGCCATCACGGCGCTCGGCCGCCCGCGGGGGCGGCGAAGGCCGTGCCGTCGAGCACGTCGTAGCCGGCGGGCGCGAGCAGGCGCACCGACTCCAGCCCCGGCGCGGGCGCGGGTTGTTCCCACGCCGGATCGCCCGGACGCAGCACCGGCAACGCGATTTCGCCGCGGCGCGCTTCGCCGCCGTCCGCGGGGCGCGCCGTCCATTCGAGGCGGTAGCCGCGCAGAGTGTAGCTCGGCGCTTCGTCCGCGCCGCGCGGCGTCAGCCGGATGCGGGCGGCGTCGAATTCCAGCGCGCGCGCCGGGGCGAAGACGCGGCGCGCCTCCTCGTAGGCGGCCTTGGGCCGGCGCTCGAGGTCGACCACGCCCCACTCGCGGTTGCCGGAGGCGGGCGTGCCTTTGTAGTCGCTGCGGTAGTCGTTGAGGGTCCAGAGCGCGCCTCCGATCACGTAGGGCTCGCGCGTGATGCCGGCCCAGAGCGCGGCGAAATTGGGCACGGTGGCCGCGGGCTGCGCGCCGATTTGCTTCACCCCAAACTCGGCCGCGAACACCGGCTTGTCCGGCCACTGGGCCCGCATCTTGCGCACGCGCTGGAGATAGACTTCGGGTTTGTCGGTGTAGGTGGTGAAGAGCGCGGCGTCGGTGTGGGTGAGGGGGTCGTTGGCGGGGCCGAACTGGGGGCGGTAGGCGGTATAGCTGACGTAGGTGACGAAGCGGCTCGGATCGAGATCGCGCCGCACGTGGTCGGCCATGGTGCGCACGTAGTCGAAGTGGTTCATGATCTCGTTGCCCACGCTCCAGCCGATGATGGAGGGGTGGTTGTGGTCGCGCTCGATCATCTCGGCGAGCCAGGCGCGGGTGGTGGGGTTGTCGGCCGTGAGGTGGGGGTCGTCTTCGCCCCAGACCGGGATCTCGGCGACAATCAGGAGGCCGCGTTCGTCGAGATAGTCGAGGAGGTTGGGCGCCTGGGCGTGGTGCATGAGACGGGAGAAAACCGCGCCCGCGCGCTTCATGAGATCGACGTCCTTACGCACGAGCCAGTCGGGCTCGGTGTTGCCCGTGCCCGGGCCGTCGCTCACGCGGTTGAAGCCGCCGCCGCGGATGCGTTCGCCGTTTAGATAGAGTCCGTCGGGTCGCAGCTCGGCGCGGCGCACGCCGAAGCGGTCGCGCCGGGCGTGGTGGACGCGGTCGCCCTCGCGCAGCACCGTCTCGACGGCGTGAAGGTAGGGGTGGTCGAAGTGCCAGGGCGTGGCCGACGCGGGCGGCAGCACGGTCTCGAACACGCGCTCCGCGGAGCCGCCGGCGGGCACGGCAAGCTCGGTCGCGGGCAGGCTGAAAAGAGCGTCCGCCGCAGGCGGGACGGAGCCGACGACGCCGAGCGCGCGGACGACGGGGGCGAGCACGACGGAGCGATCGCGGGCGGAGGCGTTGGCCACGCGCACGCGCAGGCGGAGGCTGGCGCCGCCGTCGGGCGCGGGCTCGGCGTTCACATGCTGGACGACGATGCGCAGATCGGAGTTGGCGCGCAGGGTGACCTCGCGGCTGATGCCGCCCCAGGGCCACCAGGCGCCGCGGCGAAAGGTGTTGTCGGCGCGGACGACGACGACGTTGGCGGCGTCGCGGCGCACGAGGTCGGTGACGTCGAACTCAAAGGGCGTGTAGCCGCCGCGGTGGCCGCCGAGGACCTTGCCGTTGAGCGTCACTTCCGCGTCGTGGTAGACCGCTTCGAAGCGCAGGCGCAGACGGGCGTCCGCGGGCCAAGCGGCGGGCACGGCGAACTCGCGGCGATACCACCCGGTGCCGCGATGGTTGGCGTAGGCGGGCTGGGCGTCCCAGTTGCCGGGCACGGCGAGCGTGTCCCATGCGCCGGTGTCGCCGGCGTCCGCCACGGCGGGGTCGATGGTGAAGCGCCAGGAACCGGAGAGTGAAAGAATCTCCTCCCCGGCGGTCGGTCCCGACCAGGCGGGCGAGATCTGCGCGGGCTCGGTGGCGGCGCGGCCAGGCGCCGCGGCCCAAAGCAACGCGCCTAGGATGCCGGCGACGCGAAACCAGAGACGCAGACGCGCGGATGGGACGGGGTGGGGGAACATCATGATTTTATGCTAAATCGAAAGAGTCCCAAACTTTGCAGAATGCAGGAATCTTCCAGTTGGTTTTTGGACGCCGGGCCGGCGCGAGGAGGAGGCAAGGCAGAGGGATTAATTCTACTCATGTAATGAATATTATTAATCCGAGGAACGGTTTCTGCTGCTTCGCCCGCCCCATGTTATTCCCCGCTTTCATCTGCAAGCCGCTTGCCCGAGGAGGGTTAATTTTGGCCACTTTGGCCGGTTCTTTGTCCGCCGCTCCGGGCACGGTGGTCGATTCCGGCCACAGCGCCTGGATTCTGACGGCGACCGCGCTGGTTCTTTTCATGACCATGCCGGGCCTGGCGCTGTTTTATGGCGGCTTGGTGCGAGCGAAGAACGTGCTCTCGGTCCTCGGCCAATGCGCGGGCGTGGCCTGCGCGGCGTCGCTGGTCTGGATCGTGGCGGGCTACTCGCTGGCGTTCAAAGGCGAGGGCGGCTGGATCGGCGATCTCAGCGCGCTCGGCCTGCGGGGCCTGACGCCGCAGTCGGTCGCGCCGGGCACGGCGATTCCCGAGTTTCTCTTCGCCGCCTTTCAGATGACCTTCGCGATCATCACGCCCGGCCTCTTCATCGGCGCGGTGGTGGAGCGCATGAAGTTCGGCGCGATGATGCTCTTTTCCGCGCTCTGGCTGCTCGTGGTCTATGCGCCGGTCTGCAAGTGGGTCTGGGGCGGCGGCTGGCTCGCGCAGCGCGGCGTGCACGATCTCGCCGGCGGCATCGTGGTGCACGCCACGGCGGGCGTGACGGCGCTCGTGCTCGCGCTGCTGCTCGGCAAGCGCAAGGGCTTCCCGCAGCACCCGCATCCGCCGCATCAGCCGGTGCTGGTTTTCGTCGGTGCGGGCATGCTTTGGGTGGGCTGGTTCGGTTTCAACGCCGGCAGCGGGCTCGCCGCAGGCGGCGCCGCCAGCCTCACGCTCCTCGTCACGCACCTCTCGGCCTGCAGCGCGGCGCTGGTCTGGATGCTCTTGGAAAAAGTCCGCAACGGCAAAGCCGGCGTGGTCGGCATGGTGACCGGCCTCGTCGCCGGTCTCGCGACCATCACGCCCGCCTCGGGCGACGTCGGCCCGCTGGGCGCGATCACGATCGGCGGCATCGCCTCGGTGGTGTGCTACTTCGCGGTCAACCTCGTCCGCGAGCGCCTGCACATCGACGATTCGCTCGACGTCTTCGCGGTGCACGGCGTGGGCGGCATCCTCGGCACGCTGCTGCTCGCGGTCTTCGGCCAAAGCGCCTTCGGCGGCCTGGGTTCGGTGAAGCCGCTCGGCGAGCAGCTCGGCGTGCAGGCGCTCGCGCTTGGCGCGACCATCGTTTGGTCGGCGCTCGCGACCGTGGCGCTGGTGTGGATCGTGAAGCTCGTGGTCGGGCTGCGCGTCACCCCCGAGCAGGAGTTCGAGGGCCTCGACCGCGCCGAGCACGGCGAGAACGGCTATTCGCTGGAGAGCTGAGTTTCCGCGCGATCGCGGAGGGCGCGCCGCTGGGAGGTTTTCCGCGGCGCCCATCCAAGGCAGCCGAATCGGTGCGATCTGGGATAGGCGCCGCCATAACGCTGCGCTCAACCGGTCTCTGCGGCTCGACACGAAAAAGCCGCGCCCCGTGAAGGGCGCGGCTTCGAAAGCCGAATCGGTTTGGCCGCGGCGCTAGGCTTAGGCCTCGAGCTGCGGGCGGACGGCCTCGGGCCAGTCGATGTGGAAGAACTTGCCGCGGGGCTGGTCGACGCGCTCGTAGGTGTGGGCGCCGAAGTAGTCGCGCTGGGCCTGGAGCAGGTTGGCGGGCAGGCGGGCGGAACGGTAGGCGTCGTAGTAGCTCAGGGCCGACGCGAAGGTCGGGATGCTGATGCCGCTCTCCACCGCGAGGGCGATGACCTTGCGCCAGTTGGCCTGGGCCTTCTGGATCGTGCTGTTGAAGTAGGAATCGAGCAGGAGGTTCGCGAGCTTCGGGTTGCGGGCGTAGGCCTCGGTGATCTTTTGCAGGAAGGCCGCGCGGATGATGCAGCCGCCGCGGAAGATCTGGGCGATCTGGCCGAAGTTGAGTTTCCAGCCGTATTCGCCCTGGGCGGTGCGCATGAGCTGGAAGCCCTGGGCGTAGGAGCAAATC
>JAIXVY010000257.1 GCA_027482505.1 Opitutaceae bacterium
CAACCCGGTCGACGACGCCTACCGCTTCGGCGTCGGCATCCGCGCCGACCGCGCCGACAACATCGAGATCCTCAACGTCCGCGTCACCGGCTGGCCCCGCTACGGCTTCTGGATCACCGGCTGCAACAACGTCCGCCTCGCGGGCGTCAACATGGCCTTCTCCATCGACGCCTCCCGCGGCGTCACGATCAACGGCATCGGTATCCGCGCCGACAATACGACCCGCAGCGCCACCGCCTACGCCACCGGCTTTCGCCACGAGGGCACCTCCACCTTCACCGGCATGACCGGCAACCACGGCAACAACCACGGCTTCGAGACCGCCAGCCTCGAGGGCGCCGTCATCGGCAACATCAGCAGCACCGACGTCGGCTCCTGCTCCCTCCTCCTCAACCGGACCCGCGCCACCGCCGTCGGCGTCGTCACCGGCGTGCGCTGCGACACCACCGGCAGCTACGCCGCCTTCCGCTGCGCCAACGACGCGGGCCCCGACGTCGTCGTCGAAAAGGTGATCTCCCGCGACTCCGGCCGCGGCTTCTTCACACCCACCAACTGCTTCGACATCACCGTGCGCTCCGTCGACCTGCGCACCTCCGTCAGCCAGGGCATCCTGCTCCAGACCGGCGGCGGCGCCACCGTCGGCACCATCGGCGTCGCCTCCTACGTCATGGACGGTCGCGCCGAGGGCATCCGCACCGACGACAACCACACCGGCAGCACCTTCAACCAGATCGCCCTCCGCCGCAACGCCGGCGGCGGCATCTGGGAGACCGACGGCGCCGGCGCCAACGCCTACGTGAACGTCGACGCCCGCAACGGCGTCGGCGCCAACACCCGCCTCGGCCCCGGCTCCACCTTCACCGGCGGCTTCCGGTAACAACCCGCCGGCCCCGTCTTAGTCAGGCCCCGGCGCCCGCGCGCCGGGGCCTTTGCCTCCCCTAAGTGCCATCCCGCCCCAGACTCGCCTTCGCCCTCCTGCTGGCCGCGCTCGCCGCGCAGACCTGCGGCCTCGCCTCGCCGCGCGCCCCGACCGTCGCGCCGGCGGCCCTTTCCCGCGACCTCTCCTCCTCCCCGCCCGTGGCCGAGGCCCCCGGCCCCGCCCTGGAGTGGCGCGTCCGCACCGACGCCCGCGGCTGGCGGCAGGCCGCCTTCCAGGTCCAGGTCGCGTCCGATCCCGCCGCCCTCGCCCGCGGCGCCCCCGACCTCTGGGACGGCGGACGTATCCCTTCCTCGGATACGTCCTGCCTCTACGCCGGCCCCGGCCTGGCCTCCCGCCAGAGGGTCTTCTGGCGCGTCCGCGTCTGGGACGCCTCCGGCGCGGAGTCCCCCTGGAGCGAGCCCGCCGAGCTCGTCGCGGGGATCTTCTCCAACTCCGAGTGGCGCGCCCGCTGGATCGCCGCCCCCGCCGACCGCCCCCGCGCCGCCGCCCCGCTGCTCCGCCGGGAATTTTCCCTCGACCGGCCGCTTCGCCGCGCCACCGCCCGCCTCGCCTCGCTCGGCTGGAGCGAACTCGCCGTCAACGGCCGCGTCATTGGCGACGACATGCTCGGCCCGCCTTTCACCGACTCCACCCGGCGCGTCCTTTACGTCACCCGCGACGTCACCGCCGTCCTCGCCCCCGGACCCAACGTCCTCGGCCTGTCGCTCGGCAACGGACAACACAGCCCGGTCGTCGCCTTCGGCGGCCGCCCCGCCGAGGTCGTCGTCCCGGGCGACGAGGGCTCGGGCTACCACAAACGCTACGGGCGCTTCGGCCCGCCCGCCGCCTTGCTGGAGTTGGAACTCGAGTTCCTGGACGGCTCGCGCGCCTTCGTCGGCACCGACGCCGACTGGCGCGCCGGCGTCGGCCCGGTCACGTTCAACGACATCTGGCGGGGCGAGAAACAGGACCGCCGCCTCGACCCCGTCGGCTGGGATCGCCCGGGCTTCGACGCCTCCGCCTGGACGCCCGCCCGGGAGGTCGCCGCGCCCGCCGGCCGGCTCGAACCCAACCGGATCGCGCTCACCCGCCGGATTGAAATCCTTCGCCCCTCCTCCGTGGAAGGCGACGTCGCCCGCTTCTCCGAGACCGGCTCGGGCTGGCCGCGCGTCGAGGTCGACGGCACGCCCGGCCAGAGGATAGTCGTCAGCGGCCGGGTGGGCGACCGCTTCAAGCTTCACCCGCTCGAGTTCATCCTTCGCGGCGGCCCCGAGGTCCTGGAGCCGAAATGGTTTTTCAACGAGGTCGCGCACACCCTCCGGGTCGAGGGCCTCGGCCGCCCGCTCGCACGCGAACAGGTTTCGTTCCAGATCGCGCACTCCAACCCTCCGCGCGCCGGCGACTTCGCCTGTTCGGACGAGTTTCTCAATTCGCTCCACGCCGCTCTGCTTCGGACTCATCTGAACTACCTCTACGGGCTGCCGATGGACCCCTCGCGGGAAAAGCAGTCGTGGACCCAGGATGTGCAGAACATGATAGACAGCGCGGTCTACCTGACCGACTCCGACGCGCTCTACCGCAGTTGGTGGCGGGACATGCGCGCCAACCAGACGCCCGACGGCAACGTCGGCGCCATCGTCCCCGTCGCCGGCCTCCAAACCCAGGACTGGAACTGCCCGTGGTGGGGTGGCATGATCGTCTACCTGCCGTGGAAACACCACGAATACTACGGCGACCACGCCTTTCTCGCCGAGGCCTACGAACCGATGCGCGCCTACGTCGATTTCCTCGGCCGCCGCGCCGCCGAGGGCATCCGCGCCAACGGCGGCGCGCTTCGCGGCCTGCCCGATCCCGGACGCGACGAGCAGGCGGTCGCCGACGGCCTCCTCGCCTGGGGCACCGGCGACTGGATGGGCCTCGCCAGGCCGCCCGTCACGCTCACCTCCACCGCCGCCTGGAGCCACTACGCCTCCATCGTGGCCCGCGTCGCCGCCCTCCTCGGCCACGAGGCCGACGCCCGCCGCTACTCCTCCCTCGCCTCCGAGATCGCCGAGCGCCTCAACCGCCGCTTTCTCGACCCCGCCACCGGGCGCTACGGCTCCTCCGACCTCAGCCAGTCCGCCCAGGCCATCCCGCTCGCCCTCGACCTCGTCCCCGCCGACCGGCGCGACCTCGCCTTCGCCCGCCTGCTCGACGCCGTGGACGCCGCCGGCGGCCACATCAACACCGGCTTCGTCGGCACCCCCTTCATCCTCCGCGTCCTCAGCGAAAACGGCCGCCCCGACGTCGCCGCCCGCCTCGTCACCCAACGCGCCTACCCGGGCTGGGCCACCCTCATGAAAGAGGGGGTTTTCAAGGAAAACTGGAAAGGCGAACACGCGCTCATGCCGTCCCTCGGCGGCCCCGTCGGCGCCTGGCTCTACCGCACCGTCCTTGGCATCCGCCCCGCGCCCGACGGCCCCGGTTTCTCCCACATCATCCTGCAACCCGAACCCGTCGCCGGCCTCACCTGGGC
>JAIXVY010000134.1 GCA_027482505.1 Opitutaceae bacterium
GCCGTCGATGTTGCTGATCTGGATGCCGCGTTGCTGGGAGAGCTCGGCGATCTGCTGGCCGATGCCGTGGACCAGCACGACCTTGATGTCGAGCGAGCGCAGAACGGCGATGTCGACGAGCAGGTTGCCGAAGTTTTCGTCCGCGACGATAGAGCCGTCCAAGGCGAGAACGAAGATCTGTCCCTGAAAACGCGGCACGTAGCGCAGGATGCCGCGCAGGTCGGTGGGCTTGATGATGGGCGTGACGCTCGCCAGCGGAGTGGCGGCGACGGGGGCGGGCGCGGGCGACGACGAGACGGGGCCGGAGGCGGAGGCGCTCATTTAGGTGGGTGCGTGTCGATTGGGACGGGCACGGTTGTCGGGCAAGCGAGCGGGCGCGTCAACGCGCCATCATGGTCCATCGCAGGGAGGCTTGCGCGCCGGCCAGCGTGACGGAGTGGTTGCCCGGCGCGAGCAGGCCCGGGGGCAGGGTGAGCAGCACGGTGCTTTCCTTGGCGCGCGCCTGGAGATTGCCGGGAACCGGCTCGAAGGTGGGCACGATCACTACGGAGTCCTCGTGGATATAGACCTCGGCGCCGCCGAGTTGCTCGTGGTCGGAATCGAGGCGGGCGGTGAATTGCAGGCGCGCCGGTTCGCGGATGTTGAGGGCTTCGGGCGCGATAAGGTTGGCGTAGGCGGCCGGCAGGCGGGGCGGCTCGACGAGGGTTTTGTCGAGCGGGGAGGGGAGCCCGCCCGGCGCGGGGGTGACTCCCGCCTTGGTCGACGCGTCGGCCAGAACCTGTTGCGCGGAAAGGGCGGGGAAGGGGCGTTCGGCCCGCACGGCGACCCGGGTGTAGCCGGCGTCGAGGAGGCGCTTCACGTTGGCCTGCTCCTTCATGTCGGCGTAGGGTTCGAAGGCCTTGTTCGGCTTTCGGAACTTCAGGTTCACGTAGGTGTAGGGCACGATGAAGAGCAGGATCGAGGCGACGATCCAGCGCATGGGCCAGGGTTTGCGGGCGGTGGCGGACATCCGGGAGGTTGGGGGACGAGCGTGAGACGGACGTCGGCGCGGGCGCAAATACGATTGCGGGGCGGTGGGACGGCGGTTTGGTAACGCGATTCACCGCATGAAACGCTGGTCCCAATTTTTTATCCCCACGCTCAAGGAAAGCCCGGCCGACGCCGAGATCGCCTCGCACAAGCTGCTCGTTCGCGCGGGCCTCGTCCGCAAGCTGAGCGGCGGTCTCTACACGTTCATGCCGCTGGGCCTGCGCGTCATGCAGAAGATATCCCAGATCTGCCGCGAGGAGCTGGAGCGCGAGCAGCCCGCCCACGGCCGCCCCGGCGCGATCGAGCTCTGGATGCCGCACGTGCATCCGGCCGAGCTCTGGGAGCAGGGCCCGCGCTGGGCCGCCGCGCGCGAGATCATGTTCCGCGCCGACTCCGCCGGCTCCGGCAAGGGCCGCCCGAAGGAGCCCGAGTTCGTCCTCGGCCCCACCCACGAGGAGGTCATCACGCCGCTCGTGAAGCAGGAAATCACCAGCTACCGCGACCTGCCGAAAAACTTCTACCAGATCGCGACCAAGTTCCGTAACGAGATCCGCCCGCGCTACGGTCTGATGCGCGCCCGCGAGTTCGTGATGATGGACGCCTACTCCTTCGACGCGGACGACGACGGCGCGATCAAGAGCTACCTCGCCATGAAGGCCAGCTACGAGGCCTTCTTCAAGCGCATCGGCGTGAAGGCCATCGCGGTCGAGGCCGACACCGGCGTGATGGGCGGCAGCTTCTCCCACGAGTTCATGGTCCCCGCCGAGATCGGCGACGACGACGTCATCTACTCCGACGCCGGCTACGCCGCCAACCGCGAGAAGGCCACCAGCGCCCTCGTGCCGAAGGACCTCGCCGACGCCGCGCCCGCCGGCGCCGTCGAGAAATTCGCCACGCCCGGCGTCGTCACCATCGCCGCGCTCGAGGCCGCGCCGTATTCGGTTTCCGGTGACACGCAGTTCAAGACCCTCGTCTACGTCGGCGACGGCAAGCCCTTCCTCGTCATCCTCCGCGGCAACGACGAGCTCGAG
Organism: Opitutaceae bacterium; assembly: GCA_027482505.1. GTDB lineage: Bacteria > Verrucomicrobiota > Verrucomicrobiia > Opitutales > Opitutaceae > IMCC26134_A. Next base: position 2,061 of record JAIXVY010000134.1, read on the forward strand.
GAGGCCAAGCTCGGCTCCCTCGGCTTCACCCTCTTCCGTCCCGCCACGGCCGAGGAGATCGAGCCCGTGATGGGCGCGAAGCCCGGCTCGCTCGGCGCGGTCAAGGGCACGATCAAGAATCCCTCGGCGCTCGGCGGCGTCTTCGCCGACCACGCCATCCGCCTCGTCGGCAACGGCGTCACCGGCGCGAACGAGGATGGCTTCCACCTGCGCAACGTCAACGTGGCCCGCGACCTCGCGATCACAAAGTTCGGCGACTTCCGCCGCGTGCGCACCGGCGAGCCCTGCCCGGTCTCCGGCCAGCCGCTCCAATCGAAGCGCGGCATCGAGGTCGGCCACATTTTCAAGCTCGGCACGAAATACTCCGACAAGTTCGGCGCGGTCTACACCGACGACCAGAAGCAGTCGCACCCGATGGTGATGGGCTGCTACGGCATCGGCGTCAGCCGCACGCTCCAGGCCGTGATCGAGCAGAGTCACGACGCCGACGGCATCGTCTGGCCTTGGGCGGTCGCGCCCTTCCAGGTGCTCATCTGCCTGCTCGACCCGAAGC
>JAIXVY010000151.1 GCA_027482505.1 Opitutaceae bacterium
GTTATTCGCCTCCAGCTCAGCGGCCGTTTGCTGGACCGTAAAAACCCCGTTACACGCGTCTCTCCTGACTCTTATGAGCGGGTAAAGAGCCTGCTGGCCAGCTTCGTGGACTCCCAGTTCATCTCCGCCGTCGAACGGGAAAGCTTCGATCCCAACACTCCGGGTATCCTTCGTTTCGACTTCATTCTCGTGATAGATCCCGCCCGTCCCCTCTGACCCCATGGCCAGCTTCAAATCACACCCCTTTTTCTACACCTCGCTGCTGCTCATCGGCGCGGTGACCGCCGGAGAGGCTTGGCTCGTTTTCAGCCAACGCTCCCAAGCGGCCAAGCTCGCCGCCGACATCGAGACCAAGCAGCAGGAACTGGACGCCTTTGCGCGCCAAAATCCTTTCCCCTCGAAGGATAACGTCGCCGCCGTGGAGGCGGACCGGGCGCAGGCGGAAAAAACCCGTGGCGAAATTCGAGAGGTCCTGCGTTCCAGCGGCGAGACGGCGAACAAACTGTCGTCCGCTCAAGTGCCCGCCTCCACCACGGACGCCTACTTCGATATCGCCAGCTATGTCGAGCGCGTGCGGGGCTCCGCCCAGCAGGCCGGCATTCAGCTCGCGGCCGACAATCTGCTTGGGTTTTCGCTCTACGCCAGCACCGGCCCGGAGCGCGAATTGATCGCCGCGGTTTTTAAGCAGCGCCAATACGCCGACTACCTCCTTGGTGTTCTCGTGGCCGCCCGCCCGCGCTCCATCCTGTCGCTACAGCGCGAGCGTCCCCTCACTCCGGAGCAGAAGCAGCAGGTGGCCGACGCCTTGGCTTCGGGGCAGCCTTCCCCCTTTGCCTCTTCCGGCGAAGGCGCGGACTACTTTGTGATCGATCCGCGCACCTCGGCCCGCGTGCCAGGCTTCGTCGACACCACGCCTTTCCGTTTCAGTTTCACTGGCACGACCATGGCCTTGCGTTCGGTTTTGAACGAGCTCGCTCGCTTCGAGTTGCCCGTGGTGGTGCGTTCGGTGGAGGTCGAGCCCCTAAATAAAGGCGATTCCACCCCCGTTCGCCAGGCGCCGGCCGCCGCCAATCCGTTCTCTGCTTTTGGAGGCGAAGGCTCCGCCACCGCCTCGGCCGAGGCGGTGAAACCGCTGGTCGAGCAAACCGATTCCCGTTTCGTCGTCACGGTCGAGTTCATCTCCCTCGTGGAAAAGAATGCTCAGGCCGAAACTCCCGCCGCCCCGAATTCCTGACGCCCCATGTCCGCCAAGACCAACGATACTATTTACCTCGCCATCGGCGGCTTCGCTTTGATCGGCGCCGGCGCTTGGGCTTTCCTTCAGCAGTCCGGCATCTCTGAACTGGGCGCCCCCCCTGTTGCGCCTCAATCCGGGGCTGCTTACGAGTCCAGTCCACTTCAAATCTCCAGACCCGAGACCCAGCGATGGGCCGATGCGGTTGCCCAAAAAGCGGGAGAGAAATGGATCTACGACGTATTCACTCCGCCGAAGATCTACTACAATACCCAGACCAAGCAGTTTACCGTGGTTCCGCCCGAGCCGCCCAAGCCGATGGACCCCAGCGTCCCGGTCGTGGATCCTTTGGCGCCCCCGCCTTTTGGCTTGGAGTTGGTCAAGGTGGAGCAGCCGCTCTTCCGCCTGCAACTCGTGGGCTACATCGGCGAGGGAGCGCAAGCCCGCGGTAATTTCCTCAATGTCCAGACCGGAGCCGTCGTGTTTGGAACCACGGGAAAGAAAATTCCCGATCTGAATCTCGAAGTGGTCAAGTTTGCCGCCGAGCGTCGCGTCGTGCGCCAGCCCGGCGGCACCACCTTGGTGTTCACCGAAGCCTCGGCCACCGTGCGCGATACCGTCACTGGCGTCGAAACCGTGCTAGATGCCAAGACTCGCGTGCCAGAGGGACCGCTTACGGTCACCTTCAAGCAGATCGACGGGACGCTTCGCACCGCCAAGACGGGCGATATCATCGTCTTTGGAGATTCCACTTTCACGGTGGGTGAATTGATCGTCGAGCCGCCCAGCGCCGCGGTCACCAAGACCGATCCTTCGCTGCCTGCGCCGGAGAAGCAGACACTGGTCATACCGCCTCCTCCCCCTCCCGCTCCGGCCGTGGATCCCAATGCTCCTCCGGCCGAGCCCGGAGCGGGCTCTGCTCCGAACTCCGCATTTCCCGGGTTTTAAACCCCCCGGTTGACTTTTGGATGGTTTTTCCTGCCCGCCGCTTCTAGCAAATTACTTTATCCCCTAAATGAACTACACCAAGCTCCCCAAAAAGGCGCTCCTGCTCCTCGCTACTCCCGTCATTTTCTCCCTGGCCGTTCCGGCTGGCAAACTGGTTGCACAAAGCCAGACGGAGACGAAGATTCGACTGATGGCCGAGGGCCTGCGCGCCCGTGACAGCGGGGACCTCGCGACCGCCAAGGCCAACTTTGAGCAACTCCTTGTCCTCGCGCCCAACGACGTGACGGTTCAGCGTCTCCTTTCCGGCGTTAACGATAGCATCACCAAGGGTGTCGGCGCGTCCGAATCCAGCGCCCCCGCCGCCGCCGCCGAGCAAACCGTTCCGGTCGTCGTTTACGATCCGAACAAGCCCGCCACCATTCCCGCGCCTGTGCCCGCAGCCGCTCCTGCGGAGATTGCCGCCGCGCCCGCCGCCGAGTCCGCGTCCGTCGCCGCACCTTCTTCCGAGGAAGTCTCGGCCAAGTTGGCCAAGGAAGAGGAGGCTCGCGTCAAGGGACTGCTGGTCAACGTTCGCTCTGAGCGTCGCGAGGCAGCCAAGCTCGCCAAGGATGGCAACTTTGACGGTGCCAGCGCCAAGCTGACCGCCGCCGCCTCCACCCTCCCCGTCAATACCCTGACCCAGCGCACCCTCGAGGATTTGGCCAAGGATAAGAACGATCTTCTCCTGCAAAAATCCCAGCATCTGCTTGCGCAAGGCGATACCAAGGGGGCCAAGGAGGCTCTCGACGCCTACATTGCTGCCACCTCTCCGGAAGGCCGCGCCGTCAAGAAGCAGGCTGAGCGTATCGAGCAAACCGAGCTGAATCCTCCGCTTCAGCCGATTGAAAAGGTCACCCCTGAGTTTCTCACCGAGCAGAAAGAACTCGCTCGCCTGTCTTCTCTCGGCCGCAGCCAGTATGCCGCCGGAGCCATCGACGAGGCCCAAGAGACTTTCCGCCGCATCGAGACCATCGCCGCGGACAACCCCGAGGCGAAGTATTTCCTCAAGCGTATCGCCGACGACAAGATTCGTATCGGCACCTTGAATCGTGAGAAGACCCGCGCCCAGATGGTCGAAGAGGTTGCCAAGAGCTGGCAGCGTCCCGGGCTTTTTATCGAGCGCGCGACCGACACCGCCACCGTGCAAGAGGGCGGTTCCCGTGCCCTGGAGCGCAAGCTCGAAGGCATTATCATTCCCACCGTGTCCTTCACCGGTGTCGATCTTGGCCGAGTGGTCAGCACGCTTAGCGCCTTGTCGGAGGAGTATGATACCAACACGACCGGCACCAAGGGTGTGAACTTGGTCCTCAGCAACCCGCTTTCCGGCACCGCTTCTCCGCAGGTTAATATCACCCTGCGTAATCTTTCGCTTAAGCGCATTCTGGATATCATCACTGAAAACGTTGATTATCAGTATGTGATAGATGCTGACTTGGTTCAGATTCGGCCCAGCGGTGGCACTACAAATCTCTCCACCGAGCAATTCCCCATCACGCGCGCTACGCTTACGCGGATGACTGGTTTGGGAGCTGCGTCCAGCCCCAGCGCCTCTTCCGGTGCCTCGGCTGATCCTTTCGCGCCCGCTCCCGCCGCCGGTGGCGGTGGTTCCGGTGGCGGCGAGTCCGACGCCATCCGTCGCTTCTTCCAAGCTGCCGGTATCAACTTCGAAGGCGTTCCCGGCTCCAGCTTGGCCTATGACGGCACTGGTATCATTGTTACTCAAACCGGACGTAATATCGAAAAAATCCGTAACGTTCTCGCCCGCTACAACGACATCCGTCAGGTCGAAATCGAGGCGAAATTCATGGATGTGTCCGAAGGTTCCTTGGATGAACTCGGCGTCACTTGGGGCGCCAAGGCTCGCGGCAGCCTCCAGTTCGATCCAGTTACCGGAGCGCCTTTGATCGGCACCGATGGAAACCAACTTGTTGGTGGCTATAAGACGGTTCTCAACTCGCAGAACCGTAATCTCTCGCAGTCGTTTACCAGCTCCAGCTCGGGTGGCGTGGGCAGCATCGTAACCGCCACTGATTCCATTCCGATCAACAACTCGCCTCCGTCGTTGCCCGGCACCGTTGCACTCGGCGGCGCCGCCGGAGCCTTGGCTGATGTGACCACCGTGATCGGTGACTTCGATGTTACCGCTTCTCTGCGCGCGCTTTCACAACGCACTGGCAGCGATCTTCTTAGCTCGCCCAAGGTGACCGTTCTCTCAGGTAGCCGCGCCACGATCACCGTGGCTCAGGAACTGCGTTTCCCGCAGAGCTACGGCGAGATTCAGTCGGAAGTTGGCGCCGCCGCCGCGGGTTCCACCGCTGGTTCCGCTGGTGTTACTATCACCGCTGGCACGCCTCAGGACTTCTCCAGCCGCAACGTCGGCGTGGAACTTGGCGTTACCCCGACCGTTGAAGAAGATGATTATTCTATCAGCTTGGAGCTCAACCCGGTCGTAACCGAGTTTGAGGGCTTCGTGGAATACGGCGGTTCTTCGGTCGCGATCTCTGGTGGCACGACCGTTACGGTTCCGTCTGGTTTCTATCAGCCCGTGTTCTCGAAGCGTGAAATCAACACCCGAGTTACCGTGTGGGATGGTGCCACGCTCGTCATGGGCGGTCTGACCCGCGAGGAGGTTCGCCGGGTGAACGACAAGGTTCCGGTTTTGGGAGATATCCCTTATCTGGGCCGAGCTTTCCGCTCCAAGGGTGAGGCGTCTCAGAAGCGCAATCTTCTGGTATTCGTCACCGCCAACCTCGTATCGCCTGGTGGTTCGCTGAAGAAGCAGGACCTCCGGGGAGTTTCGGCCAGCTCCACCTTCCAGAACCCCTCGCTCGTCACCCCGGGCGGCGTGGAAACTCGCATCCGCTCCAACTAAGCGCTTCGGCGCTTTGTTGGTAGGCGTGTCTTAAGTCCTTTCTTGAATACAATTGGTTGCGACTAGTTCGCTGGAATCATTGACCATGAATTTTTTCCGTCTCTTTCTTAAGAGTTATCTTAAACCCCTGTCGATTGTCCTCGGTATCGCTGCTCTGAGCCAGGCAAGACTGACTGCGGATACAAATGACACGTTTGTGCTAAGTGTCGTAATGGACGCCGAGCAGAACGTAGAACTTAATCCGGGCGATCCGATTCGTTATACCGTCACTTACGGGCGTGAGCCGGCAAGCAGTGGCGCGACGCACCAGCGTCAAGACGTGAGAATCAGCATATTGCTGAGCACGGATGGCA
>JAIXVY010000462.1 GCA_027482505.1 Opitutaceae bacterium
CGCCAAGCTCGGCGCCAAGCCCGAGCAGATTCGTATCAAATCCTCCGAGGACGATCAAATCGGCGACGAAGACCTCTTGGCCGAGGCCTGCCCGGTGCGCTTCATCATCACCAAGGACGCGCTGCGCGAGGGCTGGGATTGCCCCTTCGCCTACGTCCTCGCCGTGCTCTCCAAGACAACGGCCAAGACCGCCATCACCCAGATGATCGGCCGCGTGCTGCGCCAGCCCGGCGCGCGCCGCACCGGCGTGCCCGCGCTCGACCAGTGCTACGTCTTCACCTTCGACCAGGAGGTGAGCGATGCCGTGCGCGGCGTGCAAGCCGGCCTCGCCGACGAAGGCATGGGCGACCTCGCCGACCAGGTGCAGATCGGAGGCACCGCGAAAAACGCCCCGCGCAACCAGCGCACCCTCCGTCGCGCGCCCAAGTTCAGCGGCGTGCGCGTGTTTCTGCCCCGCGTCCTGTCCAAGGATCCGCGCGGCGCGCTCCGCTCTTTCGACTACGACCGCGATTTGCTGAGCCGCGTGGATTGGGCCGCGCTCGGCTTCCGCGCGCGCGACAGCTACCTGCTCGGCGAGATCGAGACCTACACGCGCACCGTCACCGCCGTCTCGGTTGAGGCGGACGCCGCCGGGGCGACGACCTTCAAGCGCCGCACCGACGCCGAGCGCGCCATCGCCGCCGAGGGCGATTTCGACCTCGCCGCCGCCACGCGCCTCCTTGGCGACGTCATCCCAAACCCCTGGCAGGCCGCCCGTATCCTCGAGGAGACCTTGGCCTCGTTGCGCGCGCGGGGCGCGACCGATGCGCAGCTCCAAACCCACCGCCTCGGCCTCGTGCAGGCGATCCGCCTCGATCTGCGCGAGCAGGTCAACGCCGCCACCGAGTCGATTTTCAAGAAGCTGCTGACCGAGGAACAGATCTACTTCCGCCTGGAGGTGACCGACGACCCTCGCCTGAACTGGGAGCTCGCCCACGAGCTCACCGTCACCGTCGCGACCAACGACCACACCCTTGTTCGCAAAGGTGGCGTGGACCTAGAGCGCCAGCTTTTCGAGGTGGTTTACGAGAAGCAGTTCAACGGGCTGGAGCGAAACCTCGCCTTCTACCTCGATGCCGAAAAGGCGGTGCGGTGGTGGCACCGTCTCGCCGTGCAGCAGGACTGGCATCTGCAAGGCTGGCAGCGAGCAAAGGTGTATCCCGACTTCCTTGTGTGCCTAGAGCAGGCGGCCGAGGAGGAGATGCGTTTTCTCGTGCTCGAAACCAAGGGCCTCCACCTCAAGGGCAACGACGACACCGAGTATAAACGCAGGCTATTCGACCTGCTCTCGGCCCACTCCGCGTCGGCAGTCACGGCCGGCGAAATCAAACTTGGCCTCAAACGCGGCGACCTGCGTTTCGAAATGCTTCTGGAGACAGATTGGGAGCAGAAGGCCGCAAATGCGTTGGCGACAGGCTAAGCCATGTCTTGCGACCCGCAGCACCCTCGCCGGAAGGACCTTATCTCTGCCATCGAGGCAATCGCGGCGAAACACGGGGACATCGCTCCGGTCGACGAAGACTACTATCGCGACTTTCTGAACCTCAGCGTGGACGAGTGGCGCCGCCTCGTGATCCAGATTCTCCTTTCGCATGAAAAAGAGGTGGTGAGGCTTTCGGAGCAAAAACACGACCCTGCTGCCTGCGTGCGAGTGGCAGATTTCGTAACCAAAGTTTTTACGCCTATCGGCATGGGGTTGATGCGGTGCGATCCTTTTGGGCGACTGCATTTCACGTCCCGCATCGGACCCGATTCGGATTCGCTTGGCCTAAGCGTGGAAATAGACCGATTCGTTGAGCGAATGAAACCGGAGACTCTCGCTGCGGTGCGTGATTTCCTGCCTTGGCAGATCAGGCATCTTGAGCGCCAAGGCGAGTTACCGATGTAGCGCCCCATGCCCGATCTCGCCGAGGGCGAATACATCCGCCGCCGCTGGAACCCCGGCCCCGGCCAAGCCGGCGCCAGCATCCGCCTACTCCTCGTCACCGACCTCGCTGGCAACGATCCCGCCGCTCCGAAGGGGAAGTGTCTCCAAGCCGCCTCCCATCCCGCCGTGCCTGCTTTGCCGCTCACCGCGACACGACCGGCGGCGGGCCGAAGGGCGCCTTGGGCGAGTTCCAGCTGCGGTAGTCGAAGGAGTCCACGTCCACGTGGCCGCCCTCGGCCTCGCGATTGAAGGTGTAGAGGCCGACCATGTCTCCGCGGTAGCCCGCGGCGGTGATTTTATACACTCCGCCGAGGGCGGTGAAATGCTCCCCATCGAAGCTGTAGTCGAAGGTCGCGGTGTCGTTTTCCAGCGCGGTGGTGCGGAGCCATAGGCGCTTCGCGCCCGCCGGCAGCGCGGGGCCGTAGGTGATGGTCTGGTTTTGCGTATGACGCAGGGCCAGGGCGCCCGCGCTGCGCGCCACGCCGATGCGCGCGTGGTCGCGCCCGCCGTTGAAGCGCGCGAGGCCCGCCTCCTGGCCGTCGATCATGGCGCCGATTTCGATGACCGTCGTCGCGCGCGCCACGCCGGACTTGAAATGACGCTGGTTGATGACGTTGCCGACGGTGTGAAAGCGATCGACCGAGAGCGGCTTGAACGCATGCAAACGCAGGAAGCCGGGCCGCTCGGTCAGCGACCACTTGTCGGCGCGCGGCTGGTGGTTCCATTGCCAGCGCAGATCGAGCGAGGGCGCATGAAACTCGTCGCCGCCGTAGGGGAAGGTGATCGCGCCGCCTGGGATCGGCTTGGGCAGGCGCCAGGCAAACTTGCCCCGCAAGCCGACCGGATCGACGCCGATGACCGGCCAATCGTTGATCCAAGTGACGGGCAGCAAATGCGGCGTGCGGCCGTCGGCGACGGTGCGGTTGAACTGCGCCAGCCAAAACCAGCGGCCGTCCGGCGTGTCGACGAATCCGCCCTGGCCGGGCAGTTCCTGGCCCACGGGCCGCGGATGCACGGGACCGATCTTGAGGATCTCGTATTCGCCGAGATCGCCGGGGCCGCCCGCCGAGCCGTCCGGCTTGGTGCCATAGAGATGACGCGAGCGCAGGATGTAGGTGCCCGTGCCCAGCCCGGAGTTCAAAAACTGGATGTGCACGAGGTAATAATAGCCCTTGTGCTTATAGATCTTGTTACCCTCGGACGAGTGGTAGGGCAGGTAGCGCGTGCCGCCCCTTGGATACTCGTGGATGATTTTCTCCACGCTAATGTGATCCACGTCGGCGTCGAGCAGCTGCGTCCCGTCCGGCGTCATCTGAAAGAGGTAGCTGAACCATGTCGCGCCGGGGCGGCTGGCCGCGAGGTAGGCCTTCCCGTCGTCATCCCAAAACGGGCACGGGTCCGTCCAGCCGCGCGTGCGCAGCGGCTTGCCGTGCTTGTCCTTCATCTGTGTGACGGTCCAGGGGCCGGCCGGGTTCTCCGCCGTGCACACGAAGAATCCCTCGCCCGAGACGCAGTTCACAAAAACCCAAAACTTGCCGGCGTGGTGGCGAATCGACGGCGCGTAGACGCCAACGCCATAGCGGCCCATCTTGTCCCAGTTGAAGTCCGGCCCCAGAACCGTGAGGTCGGGGATGGCGGCGCCGATGTGGGTCCAGTTAACGAGGTCCCGCGAATGCAGGATCGTGAGGCCGGGCGAGACCGCGAAAGTCGAGGTGACCATGTAGTAGTCCTCGCCCACCCGGATCACGTCCGGGTCGCTGTAGTCGGCGGCCAAAACCGGATTGCGATAGGTGCCGTCGCCCTGATCGCCCCAGACGCCCGTCTGCGCCTGCCCGCCGAGGGCAGAGGGGGCTCCCGGCATGTCGGAGGCGACGCCCGGTTCGGCCGCGGAAAGCGACAGGTAAACGCACAGGCCAAGGAGCACCAGGAGGGGTTTCATGGAGGCGTATGCTGGAACGTGATTTAACGATTCATCAAATCGTTTGCCGCGTTTGCATGCATCATCGGCGCCTTTTATATGAAGTTTCCCGTCCATGCCCGAACTCGCCGAAGTCGAATACGTCCGCCGTCGCTGGAATCCCGGCCTCGGACACACCATCGCCACCGTGCGGCTCCACCCGCGCGCCGGGGTCTTCAAGACCTGCGATCCCGCCCTGCTGGCGAAACTCCTGCCCGGGGCGCGGCTAGACTCCTCCGAGGCCGCGGCCAAGCAGATGCTTTTCCGCCTCGTCGCCGCCGACCGCGCCCGCACCCCGCTGTGGCTCGGCATCCATTTGGGCATGACGGGCGAGCTGCTCGTCCGCCCGCACGGCCTGCCCGACCAAAAGGCCGACCACCTTATCCTCGACCAGCCCGCCGCCTCCTCCGCCTCGGGCGTCGGCCAATCGCTCGTGTTTTCCGATTTCCGCATGTTTGGCCGCGTGCAGTTTCACGCCGGGCCGGACGCGCCCGCCTGGTGGACCGGCATAGCGCCCGCCGTCACGTCCCCCGCCTTCACCCTCGATGCCGTATCCGAATTCCTGCGACGCCGCGCCCGCTCCCCGCTGAAGGCCGTTCTCCTCATGCAGGAACGCTTTCCGGGCATCGGGAACTGGATGGCCGACGAGATCCTCTGGCGCGCCGCCCTCCACCCCGCGCGCCGCTGCGGCGACCTTTCGCCGGCCGAGATAAAAAAGCTCCACGCCGAGACCGCGTGGGTGGCGCGCGAGGCCCTGCGGCTCATCGGCGCGGCCGACACCCCGCAGTGGCCCGATCCGCCCAAGACCTGGCTTTTCCAACATCGCTGGGAGGATGGCGGACGCTGCCCGCGCACCAAAAAACCGCTCGAGCGCGCCACCATCGGCGGCCGCACCACCTGCTGGTCCCCCGCCCGCCAAAAGCTCGCCTAAACCGGTTGTTCGGACCGCCGAACCGTCCGGCACAATGTCAATCATTGATTGACATTGTGTTCGCGGCCCGCGCTTCGGTTACGCGAGCCTCCGGCGTGGCGAAAATTTCCGCGCCTCGATTTCGTCCGGCCCACCCGCGCCGCTTGAGGCACCCGGTCGGGCGTCAGCTTAGGCATCGACTTGGCATCGCGCCGCGCGCCACTTTTCCCGCGTCTCCCTCCGCAAGCCATGCCCCTGCCCCCGAATTCCCGCCTCCTTTTCATCGGCGACTCCATCACCGACGCCGGCCGCGAACCCATGGGCGAACCCGCCCCGTGGGGCACTCCCGGCCTGGGTCGCGGCTACGTTTCCCTCGTGGAATCCTGGCTGCTCGCCACCCGCCCCCAAGATCGCGTGCGCGTCTTCAACCGCGGCACCTCCGGCCACACCGTGCGCGACCTCGCCGCGCGCTGGCAGGCCGACGTCCTCGACCTGAAGCCCGACACCGTATCGGTCATGATCGGCGTGAACGACGTCTGGCGCCAGTTCGACACCCCGCTCCGCGCCGAGACGCACGTATTACCGGACGAATACGCACGCACCCTCGAGGATCTCGCCACGCGCACCCTCGCCACGCTCGCCGCGCCTTCCCGCCTCGTCCTTGCCACGCCGTTTTTCATCGAGGGCAACCAAGCCGATCCCATGCGCGTGCGGATGGACGAATACGGGGCCATCGTGCGCCGCCTCGCCGCCAAGCACGGCGCGACCTTGGTCGACACGCAGGCCGCCTTCGACGCCGTGCTCGCCCACGCCCACCCCATGACGCTCGCGTGGGACCGCATCCATCCGCAGCCGGTCGGCCACATGGTCCTGGCCCGGGCCTTCCTCTCCGCCCTCGGCGCGCTCTGAGGCGGCGCGGGGCGCGTTCCGATCAGCGCGGCGCAGCCCGACCCGCGGCTTTTTTGTCCGCCCCGGCCTCCGGGGCCGGTCCGATGAACGGCGCGACATGATGCTGGCCAAGCGCGGTCAACACGGGCCGCGCCAGACCAAGCGCGCGCGGTATGCGCTTCTCCGCCTCGGCGGACATCGCCTGCGACTGCGCCGCCGCCAGCAGGACGAGCAGACCCGCGCAGGCTCCCGCGCCAGCGGACAACCCCTCGCCCAGGCGCCCCGGCAGCTCCACCTCCCGCGCGCCGGGCTTGATCAATAGTATCCATATAACGACTACAAGCATCAGCCCGCCGAACAGCAGGGCGTAGCTCGCCGGCAGCCAGAACTCCAGATCCAGGGCGCGGTCGCCCAGGCGCATGTCCGAGATCACGGGACGCCACAGCCGGTCGGCGAAGCGCAGCGCCAGCCACGCCCCGCCGGCCAGCCAACACGCGGTCAGCGGCCCCGCGCGACGGCCGAGCGAAACGCCCCCCGCGCACAGCCCCAGGGCGAGCGCCAGCATCATCCAGTCGGTAACGTAGTCCATGGGGGCGAAAGTTTCGGGGCTCGTCTCAGTCCTCGTTCAGTCCAAGCGCGCGCACCGCGTCGTCGATCCAGACCTCGCCCGCCGCGATCTTCATGCAGGCGTGATCGCGCATGGAGACGAAGCCGGTCTCGCGCAGGCTTTCACGGAGGCGACCCTCGGATTCGCCTTCGCCCACCCAGGACCGCACCCGTCCGTCCACGCGCAGCACCTCGAACACGCCGGTGCGCTCGGCGAAGCCCTGCTGGCATTTCTCGCAACCGTCGGGCGAGGGATGCGCCACGCGCTCCGGCAGCGGCGTGCGGCAGAGCGGATGGGAGAAAAACTCGCGCGTGTCGGCGTCGGCCGGCGCCCAGGTCTTGCAGGAGGGGCAGAGCTCGCGCACCAGCCGCTGCGAGATGACCATGCGCAACGCCGAGGCGAGGGCGGAGCGATCCAGGTCCAGGTTGCGCAGCGCGGTCATTGCCCCGACGGTGTCGCGCGCGTGCATGGTGCTGATCACCAAGTGGCCGCTCATCGCCGCGCGCACACCGATCTTGAACGACTCGATGTCGCGCATCTCGCCGATGAAAATGATGTTCGGGTCCTGGCGCAGCACGGTGCGGAGGCTCGACTCGAAGGTGACGCCCATCTTCGGGTTGATGCCGATCTGGGTGGCGTGAGGCAGGGCGTATTCCACCGGGTCCTCGATCGTCACCGTGTTGACCGTCGGGCCCGAGACCTCCTGGAGCAACGCATAGGAGGTGGAGGTCTTGCCCGAGCCGGTGGGGCCGGCCACGAGCACGAGCCCCTCGGGCTGGCGCAGGTTGCGGCGTATCGAATCGATGACCTCGCGCGGCATGCCGATGCGATCCAGTCGCAGCATGCCCGCCGGGCGATTGAGCAGGCGCAGAGCCACTTTTTCGCCGCTCAGGGCGGGCGAGGTCGAGATTCGCACATCGAGCACGTGCCCGGTCTTGGTATCGGTCCAGCTGAAGCGGCCGTCCTGAAGGTGGTTTTTCTCGGCGGTGTTGAGGTCGGCGAAGACCTTGAAGACCGCGACCAGCATCTCGCCGCCGCGCCGGCTCACGCGCAGGTGCTCGCGCATCAGGCCCGAGTGGCGGAAACGCACCATGTAGCCGCGCTCCTGCGCCTCGATGTGCACGTCGCTCGCGCCCTGCTCCAGGGCAGCGGCGAGGATGCCGTTGGCCATGCGGTTGTAGCCCTCCTGTTCGCTCTCGTCCGAGCGGGAGTCGCGCCACCAGGCCCACGCGCGCGGGCCCAGATGAGCAGCCCAGCCCACCGGACCGGCGACAAGGCTGAGCACATTGGCCCATGGCCGCCCGCGCTCGCCAAGACCGCTGCAACGCGCGCTCACCAGCGCTCCGGTCATCCACGCTCCCAGAAGGCAGGCCTGCCCCAGGATCTCGATGGAGTGTTGGTTGACCAGGATGGTCCAGCGCATGGGGGCGGGAAGGGTGCGCGCGACCGTCGCGGCGCGGTGCCGAGCCTCTGGCGCATCAACGGCTTGTCAAACGCCGACCGGGCGGCGCGCCCGCTTTCTCGCCGCGCCCGGGATTACGCTTTGCCAGCAGGCGCGCCCGCGCGCAAAAGCCTGCCGTGCCCAGCTCACCGGCCAAAAAACTCCGCCTGGACGAACTCCTCGTCGCCCGCGGCCTCGCGCCCACCCGCGCCAAGGCCAAGGCCTATGTCATGGCCGGCCTCGTCCGCTCCGGCACCGAGCGCCTCGACAAGCCCGGCAAGGAATACCCCGCCGACTTCCCCGTCTCGCTCGCCGAGACCAGCCGCTTCGTCTCCCGCGGCGGCGAAAAGCTTCAGGGCTGGCTCGACCGCTTCCCGCTCGACCTGCGCGGCGCGCACGTGCTCGACGTCGGCGCGTCCACCGGCGGCTTCACCGACTGCGCCCTCCAGGCCGGCGCCGCCACCGTCACCTGCGTCGACGTCGGCCGCGCCCAGCTCCACGGCAAACTCCTCGCCGATCCGCGTGTCACCAACCTTGAGCAGGTCAACGCCCGCCACCTCGACGTCTCCGTCCTGCCGCGCCCCGCCTACGACGCCATCGTGATGGACCTCTCCTTCATCTCGCTGCGCCACATCCTCCCGCCGGTCTGGCCCGCCCTTCGCCCCGGCGGCACGCTCGTAGCGCTGGTGAAACCGCAGTTCGAGGCCGGCAAGGCCGAGGTGGACAAGGGCCAGGGCGTCATCCGCGATCCCGCCGTGCAGGAACGCGTCCTCGCCGACATCCGCGACTTCGCCCTCGCCCAGCTCCCCGGCGCCTCCCTCGTCGGCGTGATGGACAGCCCCATCACCGGCACCGACGGCAACCGCGAGTTTCTCCTCGGCCTGCTCAAGGCCGGACCGGCGGCGGATTTTTGACGGCCTTTCTTTTCGTGTATTTCGTGCATTTCGTGGTTCTCCTCCGCTCATGACGCCCATCCGCCGCCTCGCCTTCGTGGTCAACGCCCAGAAGCCCGGCGCCTGCGAACTCGCCGAGGATCTGGTCGCCCTCGCCCGCTCGCGCGGAGTCGACACCCGCGTCAGCCTGGCCTTCCCCACCCCGCTGGAGCATTTTCGCGACGTCGACGCCTGCTGCGTGATCGGCGGCGACGGCACCCTGCTCGGCGCCGCGCCCGCCGCCGCCCTGGCCGGCATCCCGCTCATCGGCGTCAACCGCGGCACGCTCGGCTTTCTCACCCCCTTCACGGCGGACGAGGCCCGCGAATGCCTGCCCACCCTGCTGTCCGGCGACTTCATCACGTCCGAACGCGCCCTCCTCGAATGCCGCGTGGGCTCCGCCGCGCCGGTCCTCGCGCTCAACGATCTCCTCGTGAAGGAGGCCGCCAACTCCCGTCTCGTCCGCCTCGAGGTCTTCGCCGACGAGGAGCTCGTCACCGACTACCTCTGCGACGGCCTCATCATCAGCACGCCCACCGGCTCGACCGCCTACAATCTCTCCGCCGGCGGCCCGCTCATCCACCCCGGGGCCGAGGTGCTCGCGATGACGCCCATCTGCCCGCACACGTTGAGCAACCGCGCCATCATTTTCCGCGCGGGCGTCCGCCTTCGCGTGCGCAACGTCTCCGACGGCGACACGAGCCTGCTGCTCTCGGTCGACGGCCGCAACCTGCCCACGCCGCGCGCCGGCGACATGATCGGGATTTCCCTCGCCGCGCCGCGCCTGCGCCTCATCCAACGCCGCGATCACAGCCATTTCTCCATCGTTCGCACGAAGCTGAAGTGGAGCGGCGCCGCCGCGGAAAAACGCTGATCCGGGAACGACTCGGATTCCGTCCGCGGCGAAAATCCCGGGGCGTTTTCCGGACGTCGGGCGCCTCCGTCGCCGTCGACGCAAAGGCGGCGCGCCCGCTTGCTGGACGCATCCCCCATGCGCTCCCTCTCCCTTCCCCGTTCTCTCTTCGCCTTGCTCGCCCTGCCGGCCGTAGCGCCGGCCTTCGAAGTGCCCTTCGAGATCATAGGCCCGGACAGCCCTCCGGGCCTCTATACTATTACATCCGGCGTCACCACGCTCGGCGCCTGGTCCGCGGGCTTCAATCCCGCGCCCGGCGGCACGAGCTTCATCGATACCACCGCCGCGCCTTCGAGCGTGACCCTGGGCTCCTCGGTCGCGCCTTCCGGCGAATTCGCCGAAAGCTTCACCACGCTTTCCATCCTCGTGCCGGCCGCCGCGGAGCTGCGCTTGACCATCAGTGTGTTGAACCAAGGAATCGGCTCCTACTCCGCCGGCTTGGAAATCTACCTCGACGAGCTGCCGCTCTACTCCCTGACCGCCGCTCCGACCCCCTGCGATCCCGCGCCCACGTTCAGCCTTTGCCTGATCCGCGTGGAAGAAGATCAGCTCCTGGAATTCCGCGGCATCAGCCGCGCGGGCGCGGGTTCTTACGCCGCCAACACCGCCACCATTTCGTTCGGCCCCTCCGTCGCGCCCATCCCAGAGCCCGCCGCCTTCGCCGCCCTCGCCGGCGTCTTCGCGCTCGGTCAGGCCGGCCTGCGCCGGCGGCGAGCCTGAAACGCCGGCGGCGCACTCCGCTCCTAGCAAGGGTCCAGGGTATTTGATTTGCGTCTGAAACAGGCCCTGCGTTTTACAGGGCATTCACCCCATATCTTATTGAGAAAAACCCTGGCCTTCCTCGTCACGCTTCTAATCGGTCTTCCGCTTTTCGCCGCCACTCTGCGGGTAAACAACGCCCCCGGCACTTCGCCTGACCACGCCACGATCCAGGCCGCGATCAATGCCGCGTCCGACGGCGACACCATCCTGATCGAGGGCTCCGCCTCCACCTACGCGGGTTTCACGCTGACCAACAAGCGCCTCAACCTGATCGGCCCCGGCCACAATCTCGCCGCCAACCCCGGCACGCCCGCCAACAAGCTCGGCGCGGTGATCGCAGTCTCCTCCAGCTCCATCCAAACCACCACGTCCCAGGCTGGCACGGCCGACGGCACGCTCGTCATGGGTTTGGAGTTTCTTTCCGAACTCCGCCTCGAATCCTGCGCCAACGTCACGGTTTCGCGCTGCGCGTTCAATTCGCAGTCGGGCTCGGGTCGTCTCTACCTCAACGGCCCGACCAACCTCGTCAGCCAATCCCTCTTCCGCGGCACCAGCCCCTTGTCGTGGGGCGTCAACAACACGTCCGGCAATCGCATCGAAAACTGCATCATCGCCGACGGCAGCCTGTCCGTGGGCTCGTCGGCCTCCCTGCTCTACCTGCGCAACAACATCCTCTTCGGCGTGAGCGCCGCGTCCGGCACCGCGATCCAGGCGGACAACAATCTCTTCCTCGGCACCTCGGTTCCCACTTCCAACGCGATCTATCGGAACAATTTTTTCCCGTCGTCCCTCAACCCCAACCTCGTCGGCTCGGGCAATGTCGGCAGCGTGAACTTCTCCGCCGTCATGCCGGCTTACCAAAGCTCCTCCGCAAGCCCGGACGGCCGCTACCAGCTCTCGACCGGCATCTCCCCTCTCCCGGCCAACCCCGCGCTCAACGCCGGCACCGACGGCACCCACATCGGTCCCTTCGGCGGACCCAACCCCTACGTGCTGTCCGGCGTCCCGCCGCTGCCCACCATCGACGAGATCTCCGCGCCGCAGTTCGCCGCGCCCGGCTCCTCCCTCACCATTCGCGTCAAAGTCGGCGCCCGCCCCTGAAGCCTTCGCGCTTTGCCGACCATGTCCGCGCCCCACTCCACGCGCCTCGCGCTGGCGCTCGCGCTCGCCGCGGCCTTGCCCGCCGCCCGCGCCGCCGCGCCCCAGGCCGCCGGTGAATATTTCTTCAACGTCGATCCGGGCGCGGGCGCCGCGACGCCGCTCCCGCTGAGCGACCCGCCGCCCACGCTGGATGCGCTCGACAGCCTCGCGCTGCCGCTGCCTTCCGCGCCGGGTTCTCCGGTCGTGATCGGCCTCCGCTTTCGCACCGCGGACGGCGCGTGGGGCCCTACCCACCTCCGCCGGGTGCATTTGATCAAGCCCGCCTCGGCCTCCGCCGTGGAGTCCGCCTGGGGCGACACCTTCGCCTCCGCGTCCACCGCCACGCCCGACGCCAATGGCTCCGTCACTCTGACCCGCCCCGCGTCCGTCGGGGGCGACGTCGTCCCCGACCGGCTTTCCCTGCGCGTGGTCTCCGCCGGCGACACGCCCGGCGCGCGCCATTTCCGGACCGTGCACCCGCTCTCCGGCTCGGCGCCGCAGCGGGTTTATTACGCCGTGGACCAGCGCGCGAATCCCGCCTCCTCGCCCTTCGTCGAGCTCTCCGCCGCCCACCGCCTCGCCCCGACGCCGCTCACGCTCGATCTCGGCGGCGCCGCGCCCGGTTACCATACGCTGCACCTGCTGCTGCGCGACGCCTCCGGAAACTGGACCGAGAGCCTGCGCTTTTTCCACGTCACTCCGGCCGGCCCGCAGACGCTCTCCGGCCTCGTCTACCGCTTTCAAAACGCCGACGGCCAGTCCGCCGCCCAAGTCGCCCCGCTCGTCGCGGGCAACGCCGCGCAGGATGTCTCGTTGTCCGTCCCTTCCGGCATCACCGGCGACCGGACGCTCGTCCTCCGGCTCGGCGACCTCGCCTCCACCCCCGGGTTCGGCGCCTCCGCCAGCCTGACTATCGGCACGCTTTTCGATCAATGGTCCGCCGCCGCGCTCACCGGCCAGTCGGCGGAAAGCAGCGGCCCGCTCGCCGACCCCGACGGCGACCAACTGGTCAACCTGCTCGAATACGCCTTCGGCCTGGATCCGCTCGCGGTCGAGACCAGCCCGCCCTACACGGTCGAATCCGTCCCGGGAACGGGCGCGCCCCTCCTTGTTCTCCGCTATCGGCAGCGCGCCGGCGGCAACGGCGCGCGGGGCGTCGACTACACCGCGGGCGGCCTGCGCTACACCGTAGAGGTCAGCACCGATCTCGCCACGTGGGTGCGCTGCGACCAAGCCCCGGGCGTGGTCGCCCAATCATCCGCCACCCCGCCCGCCGGAGGCATCGAGACCGTGAGCATGGAGCTGCAGTCCGCGCCAGGCGCTCCGCGCTTTTTCGCCCGCCTCGCCGTATCGCTCGCGCCTTGAGCGAGCGCGCGACGGCTCACCAGGATCTGCCTCTTCCATCCGCATGAAAGCCACCCGCCGCCTGTCCGCCATCCTCGCCGCCCTCGCCCTGATCGCCTCCTCCGTCCCGCTCCGCGCCGACACGGCGGAAAGCGTGGCCCGCGCCGCCGCCATCGTGCAGCGCCTCGTCGAGCTGAACCAGAAATACGCCGCCTATGAGGTCGAGCTGCCCTCGCCGGCCCCCGCCGTCGGCGTGACCGGCAAATACCTGCTGCCCGTCGGCGCGGACGGCTCGCTCACCGAATGGGCGCAGAAGGCCCTCCAGATCCAGGTCGGCAACATCGCCGGCGAGCAGGCCGGCGGCGCCGCCGCCAAGGGCCTCGGCAGCGTGGTCCCCGGCGGCGGCCTCGCCGGCGGTTTCTTGAAAAAGAAGGGCAAGGAGGCCGGCGCCGTCGCCGCGCTGGGCGGACCCGAGTTCGTCAAAAAGACCTCGTCGATCTCCTTCGACACGGTCGAGGACTACGCCGTCTATCTCCACGCCAAGGCCGGCAAAAGCGCGGATTACACCAAGGCCGTGCAGGCCGCCATCGCCCTCTACCCCGACTTGGAGAAAACCTACTCGGCCAGCATCGCCGCCGCCTACGACGCCGCGGTGAAGGCCGCCGCGGCCAAAAAAGCCGCGGCCGAAACCCAGGCCAAGGCCGCCGCGGAAGCGGCCGCGAAGGTCGCGCAGCCCGCCGCCGCGCCGACCAAGGCCTGAGCCGCCTCGCGCCGGCTCCTCCCGCCCTCCGCCGCCCGCTCCGCCCGTGACCGAAGACCTCTGGCTCCTCGGCCTGCGCGCGGCGGGCGTTTTTCATTTCGCGACCGTCGCCCTCGCGATCCGCACGCCCGTGCCGCGCGACTGGGACGCGGGCCTGGCCGCGCTCTCGCCCGTGCACCGGCGCTTCGTCATCGCGCAAAACGCCGCCGTGGGCGCGGTCATGCTCTTCCTCGGTTACGTCAGCCTGTTTCACGCCCCCGCCCTGCTGGGCGGCGGCGAGGCCGCGCGCATTCTTTGCGCGGCCTTCGCGCTCTGGTGGGGCGGCCGCCTCGCGCTTCTGCCCTGGCTCGGGGTCGGCCCAGAGCTGGATACGCCGCGGCTGCGCGCCGGCTTCGTTCTCCTTCGCCTGCAATGCGCCGTCTATGCGCTGGCCTACGGCTGGCTGGCGTTGCGGCCCTAGCGACGGAAGAATCGCTACAGCTCGTCGTCCGCCGCCGCGCGCAGCAACCCGGCCGCGGGGTCCAGCGTCACGCGCGCCAGCCAGTCGCGCATCAAGGGATCCTGCTCCGCCATCCCGACCGGAAACGGCGCCGCCAGCAGGTCGATCACGCGCAGCCGGCCCTCGGTGTCGCGCACCAGGTTCTTCGCGTGCGTGTCGGCGATGAACCACGGCCGTCCGCCCACGAAGGCCAGCCGCGGATGGTCGCGGTGCGCGCGCAGGAAGCGCGAGGGGATGGGGATAAGGCTCGGCGGCAGCAGGCCGCTCACGTCCGCGCCCTCCGGCAGGCGCTCGCCGAGGAGCTGCTTGGCCACCAGCACGCCTTCGGGCGTCACGCCCACCACCTCGGTCGGCATGCCGTCGAGCGCGAGGATGAGCGCGAGTTTCTCCAGCAGATCGCGGTAGCTGCCCAGGCAGGCGTCGGCCCGCAGCGCCGGTGCGTCGAGCCCGTCCGCCGACCCCGCGCCGGAAAACAAGAACGTGCCGCCGATGCGCCCCTCCTCGCGAGGAAGGTAGAACTTGTAGATGGAGCCGTCATGCGCCGACTGGAACGCGCTCGCCTCCACGCCGCTGCCGATGCGGTGCAGGCGCGGGCTGCCCTCGCCCATCGGATCCTCGTGGTCTCCGCCCGGAAAGCCGAAGATCTCCAGGGGCACGATGGGAAGCGCGCGACGAAAGGCCCGCGCCGCCTCGTCCAGCTCGCGCCAAAGCTCGTCGGCCGCGGCCAGCAGGCTCAGCTCGTCGTCTTCCCAGAGGACGAGATTATCGTCCGGATCCGCTCCGATTCCGACTTTCTCCGCTGCCGCGCCGAAGCGAGCGAACGCTTCCAGTCTTCGCTCGTGATCGTGTTGAAGAGCGGCCTGGACGTCGGGGCCGGGGTGGCGCCCGCCTTGGAGGACGGTCGCTTGTCCGGTGAAGGGGTCTTGCATGGATCGGCGGTCACGGCGGGGAGAAACTGAGGCGCCGCGGCCGAGCGACAAGGTCAACTTGCCCCGCTTGTTCGCAAGTTATTCTCCGCGCCGGCTCTTAAAGCATGTTCACGAGCCAGCCCGCCGCGCCCGCCGCGGCGATCACCGCGATCAGGTTCGCCTTAAAGCGGTGCAGCGCAACGAACGCCGCCACACCCACCCCGACGGCGAACCAGTTCCAGTGCGCCGTTCCGTCCGGCGCGACCGGCCGCCACACCTGCCAGCCGAACCACACCGCGAGATTCAGGATCACGCCCACCACCGACGCCGTCACCGCCGCGAGCGCCGAGCCAAGGGCCAGGTTGCCGCGCATCCGCTCGATGTGCGGCGCGCCGAGAAAAATCCACATGAAGCACGGCACGAAGGTCACCCAGGTCGTCATCGCCGAGCACAATGTCGCGGCCATCAGAGGCGAGAGCGCGCCGTCCGGCTGCCCCCACCCGCCCATGAAGCCCACGAACTGCAGCACCATGATGAGCGGCCCGGGCGTCGTCTCCGCGAAGGCCAGCCCGGCCAGCATCTGCGGCCCCGTCAGCCACTGGTAGCTGTCCACCGCCTGCTGCGCCACGTAGGGCAGCACCGCGTAGGCCCCGCCGAAGGTCACCATCGCGGCCTGGCTGAAAAAGCGTCCCTGGTCCACGAGCGTCGAGCCCCAGCCCCAGACCAGCCCCGCCGCCGCGATCGGCGCGGCCCAGAGGGCGCCGCATAGCGCGGTCACGCGCAGCGCCCGCCCCCAGCTCGGCGCCACCGCGCCCGCGTCGGCGAGATCGTCTATCACCGCCCTCGCTCTCTCCCCGCCGGCCGACGCCGCGCGCTTGCCGCCGCCATGGCCGCCGACGGCGGGAAACTGCGCGGGCGCGAATTTTCGCCCCGCCCAGCCCAGCGCGGCCGCTCCCGCCACGATCCAGGGAAAACCCACGCCGAGCCCGAAAATGAGCCCGAAGGCCGCCGCCGCGATCGCCCACATGGCGGGCGTCTTCAGCGCCTTGCCGCCGATGCGCAGCACCGCCGCCGCCACCACCGCCACCACCGCGGGTTTCAGCCCGGAGAAAATCGCCGCCACCCACGGCACCGCGCCGTGCGCCGCGTAGACGTAGC
>JAIXVY010000007.1 GCA_027482505.1 Opitutaceae bacterium
ATGAACTACTGGCCGGCGGAATCGGGCAACCTGCCCGAGACGGTCGAGCCCCTCGTCCGCATGGTCGAGGAACTCGCGATCACCGGCGGCCGCATGGCGCGCGAGATGTATGGCGCGCGCGGTTGGGTGACCCACCACAACACCGATCTCTGGCGCGCCACCGCGCCCATCGACGGCCCCGACTGGGGCATGTGGCCGACCGGCGGCGCCTGGCTCTGCCTCCACCTTTGGGACCGCTACGACTACGGCCGCGACCCCGCCCTGCTGCGCCGCATCTACCCCGTGTTAAAGGGCGCCTGTCAGTTTTTCCTGGATACCTTGCAGGTCGATCCGCGCAACGGCCGGCTGGTCACCAACCCCTCGATGTCGCCCGAGCTCAAGCACCCGTTGGGCACGGCGCTCTGCGCCGGCCCGACGATGGACATGCAGATCCTCCGCGACCTCTTCGCCCACACCGCGCGTGCCGCCGAGTTGCTCAGCGCCGACGCCGATTTCCGCACCGAGCTGATCGCCGCACGTGCCCGTCTCGCCCCGAACCAGATCGGCAAGGCCGGCCAGCTCCAGGAGTGGCAGGAGGACTGGGATCTCGACGTGAAGGACATTCATCACCGCCACGTCTCGCACCTCTACGGCCTGTATCCCGGCCGCGACATCACCCGCCGCCAGACGCCCGAGCTCGCCGCAGCGGTGAAAAAATCGCTGGAGATTCGCGGCGACAAGGCCACCGGCTGGGCCACCGCCTGGCGCATCGCGCTCTGGACGCACCTCGGCGACGGCGAGCGCGCCTTCGACATCCTGCGCCTGCTGCTCAGCCCGCGGCTGACCTACCCGAATCTCTTCGACTCGCATCCGCCCTTCCAGATCGACGGCAACTTCGGCGGCGCGGCGTCCATCGCTGAGATGTTGCTTCAGAGTCGCGACGGCGAGATCGAGCTTTTGCCCGCGCTGCCGAAGGCCTGGCCGACGGGCTCCGTCACCGGTCTGCGCGCGCGGGGCGGCTTCGAGGTCGATGTCGCGTGGGCGGACGGCAAGTTGACCCGCGCCCGCATTCACTCCGACCACGGTGGCTCCCTGCGCGTGCGCGTGGGCGAGGACGTGCGCGAGCTGCGGTTTCGCGCGGGGCAGACGCGCACGTTTCGCCTCGGTAACTAGTCTAGCGCCGGCGCACCGACACCACGGTGTTGATCTGGTCCCAAGCCACGCCCTCGGGCAGGGTGAGTTCGTAGCAGCTGTTGAGTTTGCGCAGGCCCACCGGTTTGCCGGACACTAGCAGCCGGGCGGAATCGGTATCAAACTCGGAGCCGTCCTCGGTCGGCCCGAGCGCGAGCACGCGGCCCTCCGGCGGGCGTAGCACGTGCAGATAAACGGTGCGCCCGTCGGGCGACTCCGTGGACACGCCCCAGGCGCGCTGGCCCAGTGATTCGCGCTCCTTCGTTACGTAGGCCCGGCCGGGACGCGTGTCGCGGATGGCCACTCCGATCGGCGCGATCAACTGGCCGAGGCGAACCATGGTCGGGTGAAAGTCGCCCTCCCAGATGTTGCCGTTCTCCTGCTGGGCGGCGGAGCCCGGGAAGGGGCCGGCCGAGACCGCAAAGCCGCCGTGGGTCGAGCGGGAGGCTTGGTGGACGAGGTAGCCCAAGAGCTGTTCCGGCGTCTGCCGCACGAGGCTCGTTTTCGACACTGCCCACCAATTGCGTGCGACCACCATCGCCAGCTGGTTTCGCGTGGCCGGCCAAGTGAGGGGTTTTCGATCGTGGGCCTCGCGGTTGATGGAGACAAAGCCGAGCACGCCGTTGATCACGCGCGAGACCTCCCAGGCTCGGTAGTCGGCGGCGACCCATTCCGGGAAGGGATGCTCGCGGCGGTCGCCCGCGACGTTGGCGACCAGGACGAGCCCAGGATCGTAGGAGAGCAGCGTCTGGCGGAAGCGCGGTTGGTCGATCAGGTCGTGGGTCGGTTTTTTCCCGCTGTGCTGGAACATCCCGTCAAACCACAGGCCCTTGATGCGCCCGCGATAACGGTGGACCAGCTCGTCGAAGAGTTCGTTTTGAAACTGGTTCCACCGCGCGTGGTCGCCGTGCGTGCGGTCGCAGTCGTTCCAGCCGGTGGACTCCTGATCCTCGGGGGAAAAATCATGCCCGTCGACCGGGTGCGCGTAGAGGTGCAGGTCGATGTTTCGTTTGGCCAGCTCGGTGGCGAGGCGGTCGATGACGTCGATGTCCGAGTAGGATTTGCCCTCGGGGACGGCACCCTCGGCGGGGGCGGCGCGGCGGTCGTCGCGCCAGCGTTTGTTCACCGCGCTCGGGTAGAGCATGCGCGCCTTGAGGTGCTGCACGGTGAAGATGACGTATTCGACGCCGAAGTCCGCCGCGTCCTGCGCGAACTGCGCGGCGTCGAGGTCGCGCGCGAGGACGTCGATGTTGGGTTTGTTGCCCTGCGCGTCCCGCGTCAGGCCGGGCACGTAGTGGACAAAGAGCCCGAACTTCTGGCGCTCGTAGCGGTCGCGCGCGGCGCCTATCGCGGCGGCGTCCATCGTCGGCACGGCGCCGGGCCGGTCGGCGGCGACGGGCGGCGGGGTTTCCTTGGCGGACGCGGCGCAGAGCGGAAGCAGGAACAGAGAGAGGAGACGGGCACGGGGTGCTTTCATGGGGCGTGTGGGTAGTGGATAAAAAAACACCGGCTCTTTTCGGAGCCGGTGTGACTGTGGCTAAGAACGGGAATCAGGGACGGGGCGACTCCGCCGCGAGGCGCACGGTAGCTGGGGCCAGACCGTCGGATTCGGCGACGAGCTCGATCTCGCCCGCCTGCTCCAGGGTTTGCACGAGCACCATGGCGTAGCCGGAGAACAGGGAGCGTTGCGAAGCCTTGTCGGGCTCGTGTCCGGTGGGGTC
>JAIXVY010000113.1 GCA_027482505.1 Opitutaceae bacterium
CGACGGCGTTGAGGTGGGCGGTGCGCACGCGTCCAAAAGTAAGCCACTCGAAGTTCCCGAGGAACTCGGGCGAGTGCATCTTGAAAGACGCGATGAGCGCGAAGGCCGTGCCCAGGATCAACCAGAGCACGGAAGACCCGAGGAAGTAGAGGGCGGGCGCCTTGGTGGAGGCGTCGATCGCGCTCAACTCCGCGCGCTTCGCCAGCAGAGGCGAGGACGCTGGGTCGAGGGAGGCGGTGAGGGAGGCGGACATTTTTTGAAAAACGAAAACGGTAATCCGGCGTTTCGCACGGCGGTGCGATCAGCCCTTGGGCTTCCGGGGTGGCTTCGATTGATTAAGGATTTGATCGGTCGGACGTCCGACCGGCTCCTCGTCGTCGAAAATCACCTTGGCGCCCTCCTCGAGGTCCTGAAGCTGCCCCTTCTTGCTCGCCCAATAGAGCCCGTAGACCGCGCTCGCGACAACGAGCATGGCCATGGGCAGGGCGACGAAGTAGAGAAACCATTCAGGCATCCGGGCGGGCGCGGGAGCTTACTTTTTCTGGTGCTCCTGGATGGCGAGCTCGATCGCGCGTTCCAAGGGCAGGCGAACCACGCCCTTGTCTTTGTCGACCCAGCCGTAGGAGGTGGCGGCGGTATGTTCCTTGCCGCGCAGCTCGGCCAAGGCGGCCTTGCGCTGCTCGGGCGTCCTCACGCCGTCGCCGGCGGGGGCCGCCTTGTTGGGCAGGTAGGCCACCACAAGGATGAGGGCGAAGATGGCGAAACCGCCGATCGCCGCCAAAAGGGTGGCGGAGAAGGAGCCGTTGGATTCGGAAGCGGAGGAGGCGTCACTCATGGTGGGTGAGAGATTCTGCGATGCGGGGATCGCGGATCGGGATGAGCTTGGTCTTGGCGAAGCTGGAGAGGTAGGCCCAAACGCAGACGCCGCCGACGCCGACCACGGAGGTCGCGATCCAAAGCAGATTGGAGCTCAGGAAGGAATAAGCGTCGCCGTTGGCGTGCTTCATGGAGGGCATGACGTTGTAGATTACGTCGATGAGGAACACGAAGGCGATGAACCCGGCGATGCGGGGCATGAAGCTCTTGTCCAGCTTGCGCTTGTAGGAAAGGAGCAGAAGGAACGGCACGACGAAATGGCCGAAGAGCAGGAACATGCCTACATAGCCCCAGGAGTTGAAGACGCCGTCGGTGTTGATCTCGCGGAGGCTATACCAGAAGGTTTCCTCCGGGATGTTGGCCATGTAGATCAGGAAGTATTGGGAGAACGTGATGTAGGCCCAGAACACGGTGAACGCGAACATCAGCATGCCATGCGAATGCATGTGGTTGTTGTTCAGGATGCCCTTGTAGTCGCCGCGAGCCCACAGCCAGATGGTGAGGATCATGCCGAGGGAAAGCGCGCCGCGAACCGAGTTGGCGAAGAACCACACGCCATACATGGTCGAATACCAGTGGTAATCGAGCGCCTTGACCCAGAGGATGATGCACAGGGTCATGGACAGGGCGGTGAAAGGCAGGCCGACCGCGGTCCAGAAGCGATTCGAGAAGGTATGGGAGATCTGGCCGTCGGCATCCTGCGCGAAGGAGTGGGCCCGGAAACGGCTGACGAGCAGGTTCCAGCCGGCAAAGCCGACGACGCTGGCGATGACGAGCGCGCTGGTGTTGAGCAGGCCGGACTTCTTGAACCAGAGGACGTCTTGGCCGACGGTGCCTTCGCCGCCGACCTTGGCGAGATCGAAGGCGGGATCGGTCCACTTCCAGAGCGTGCCGGGAGCCAGGAAGGCGGAGGCCAGCAGCGGCAGGAACAGGAGGGCCAGCCAAGGCATGCAGGCGAGCCAGTTCTCCAACTGGCGACGCAGCAGGGTGGACCAGGCGGCGTCGAAGACGTGATGGATCATCACCAGGAACAGCGCGCCGATGGCGATGCCGAACCAGAAGACGAAACCCGTCAGATAGGAAAACGCGACGGCCTTGCCGCCGGCGACAAAGGCGCCGGCCAAGGTGGCGAGAAGACCGGCCGCGCCGAGGACGAGTGCCTTGGTGGCGGCGGAAGACGGGGCGGCGGGGGCGCCGGCGGAGGAAACAGTGGCGGCGTGGGTGCTCATTTCAGACCAAGCTCGGATTTGTGGGCGGGAACGACGTCGGCGGCGGTGCCGGTCTGGGCGCGTTGGAGCGCGCGGACGTAGGCAACGACGGCCCAGCGATCGGCGGGCTCCAGTTTGTCGGCGTAGGACAACATGTTGCCCTTGCCGGCGGTGATGGTGTGGAAGATGTCGCCTTCCGCGATCTGGCGGAGTCGATCATCGTGATAGGTGGGCGTGGCGCCCATGCCGTATTGCTTGGTGATGCCGTTGCCGTCGCCGACCGCGCCATGGCATACCGCGCAGTAGATGCCATACTTGAGGGCGCCGCGCTCGAGGAGCTTGGCGTCGACCGTCACGGAGGCGGGGAAACCGCGGGCATAGGAGCCGTCGGCGGCGAGACCACGGTAGAAGTGGTCGTCGGCGGCGAGGAACTTCTCGTCCTGCTTGGCGTAGGTGCGGCCGTAGGCGACCACGCCGGCGGGCGTGGGACGGTCGGCGCGGCGGTCGGCGAAGAAGGCGGACTCGGCCTGGGGCTTGTATTTGGGCTGGCGGTCCATGTCCGGGAACACTTCCAGCGGGGGACGGGTGGTCTCGGAGCCGCGGAAACCGAGCACGGAGACGGCCGCGAC